>JANODG010000219.1:0-1667 GCA_031412575.1 Bdellovibrionales bacterium | reverse complement strand
TATTTCAAAGTTTGAAAACAAAAACAAATTCATCAGCGGACTTTGGATGTATGATACCAACAAGGATTACCTCATAGGTGGTGGTTTTTATAACAATGGGATTAAAACCGAAAGCAATGACTCTGATGGCGTGATGGTTTTTAAAATTGACGAGAACGGAAAGATTTACGACGAGAAATTTCACGAAATCCCAATGGATATCCTCAATGCGTTCGAAAGTTCGAAAACCAAAAAGAAAAATGCTAAAAAAGAGGAAAATGGCGAAAGTGCGAAATTGGCTGATATGACTTTGCGGGACATGAAGGTGCTTGAAGACGGTTCGATGATTGTTGTTGGTGAACAGTATAAAGTGGTTGCGCGTACGACAACTTCCTCAAGTGGTACCAGAACAACTTACACCTATCTTTACGGAGATATTCTTGCTACTAAAATTGCGGCAAACGGAGCTTTGTCATGGATGCGAAAAATTCCTAAGAATCAAGCCGGCGCAAGAGGCCAGGGCGGGATGTCGTACCATTATTTCTTCGCCAACAACCACCACTACTTTGCGTTCCTCGACAATGTAAAGAACATCGAACTCAGCACCGAAAAAACGCCTGAGAGACATAGAGACGGTCAAGGCGGCTATCTTACCTCGGTAAAAATCGCCGATGAGAGCGGAGACACTAAAAAAGGCTCTATCCTGAATGCGAGGGAAGTAGAAGATTTTAAGATTTACCAATTTTCTGTCGACCGGATTGTCAAAACCAGCGAGAATTCCTTCATGTTTGAGGCTTATAAGAAAAGCAAGGAAGACATCATGATTAAGGTGACCTTGAACTAATACTTACAAACTCCGGTATATTTTTACCGGAGTTTTTTATAAAAATCAAAACGATCGTTTATGAAAAGATTGCTCCTCGCGGGGTTACTTTTTGGCGTTTCTACAATAACAGCGCAACGTTATGACATCAAAGTCGGAAAGCTTGAAAACCTTAAAGGGATCAGTGCTTTTAATGTGACGTTCGATTACAAAGGCATGGCGGTATCCGACTATGGACTTGAAGAAAAATTACCTGCAGGAAAAATTAGAACGTGATAAACGGCGAACTTTTGAAGGCGGAACCTTCTCAAGAGAAGCCTGGTTCGGATACCGCGAGAGTTTGTATGAACCCGCATTTATCAATTATTTCAATAAATTTTTTAAAGATGGGGCGATTGCGGTAGGCAAAAATAACGCCGCGAAATACACTCTGGATATTAAGACGGTCTGGATCTTCCCGGGATATGATATGGGCGATGGTATTAGGTCGGCCAAGCTCACTGCGATACTTACATTTAAGCAAACGGCAAACCCTCAAAATATAATATGCCTAATCGAGTTCGATAAGGTTATCGGCTTGCAGCACGAGATTGACGACGCGTTTTACGGAAAGCGGATTTCATGGGCTTATGAACGGCTCGCGAAAAATCTTGCTATCCAGCTTAAAAGATTTTTGTAAATAAAAAAACCCGATCAACTCGGGTTTTCTGCTTTTTGCGCAACTTCCATATTAATGACATGCGCCATATTCTTAATCAGATTGTCATGTTTCTTCACAAACGGATTGGTTTCGTCCCAAACATAACCCGCAAGCACCGCGCAGATTTTACGCTTCACGTCGAGATTTTCGGGTTGGTGGAAAAAC
>JANODG010000218.1:0-8848 GCA_031412575.1 Bdellovibrionales bacterium | reverse complement strand
CTTCGCAGAGGTCATGGAAGGTCTTTAGAAGAAAATTTATCTAAAGACACTATTTTTTTTAATTTATTAAAATTACATTCAATAGAGCTGAAATTAGAGATTCAAAAACTGTGTCAATAAAAAAATGTAATTTGTTTTCTAAAAAGTTTGTGCCCCGCATTTGGAAAAACACCAGAGGAGCGCGCTAGACATCGCCCACACCAGGTGCGGAGGTGAAACTCGACGGTGTGTAATTTAAATTATATATTTTATAAACCCAGATTTTGAAACAGAAACCCCCTATTTAAGCTCCGAGCAATTCGAATTAAGTGACATTGAATTAAAGTTTTAAAATCGTTTTGCCTACGTGTTTATGATCGATCAGCAGTTTTGAAGTTTCGATTACTTTATCTAAAGATATAACACTTGATAATGTTTCATTTAAAAACTTTGGCTTCCAATCCGAAGCTAAATTCTGCCAGACTTTTTCTCGAAGTTCCATGGTGCAGTTGTTTGAACTTGCGCCAAGAAGACTTATGCCACGTAAAATAAACGGCATGACGGTGGTTTTGATTTCGGCATTCAAAGCCAGCCCAATGCTACTGACATTTCCCCAAAGTTCGATTTTTGGAAGAATCGAATCCAAGAAAGCACCACCTAAATTATCTATAGCGCCGCCATACATTGCTTTTTCAAGAGGTCGAACATCTACAAGGTGTTCACTTAAAAGACTGACATGGTGGGCGCCAATTTTTTCTAAATAATTTCTGCTTGAATCTTTAGATGTTACAGCTTCAACAAAAAAACCTAGCTGATTTAAAATTTGAATTGCAAATTGACCCACACCACCCGTTGCTCCCGAAACCAAAATCGGTCCCATCTCGAAGGTTTGACCGTTGATGATCATACGCTCGATGGCTAAGGCCGCTGTAAACCCCGAAGTTCCTAAAACCATGACTTCTTTGTCACTTAAACCCTTGGGAATTTTTAAAACATTCTCTTCGGGCAATAGAACGAGTTCGGAAAAGCCCCCATCGAAAGACTCGCCCAATCCCATACCATGGGAAAAAACCAAATCACCCGCTTTAAACTTTTTAGATCTACTTTGATAAACGTAGCCTGAAACATCAATCCCCGGAATGATTTCGTCTTTTTTGTAAATGGGTGATGTGAACGTCACGCCCAATGCATCTTTGTAGTTGATCCCACTGTAAGTGGATTTGATAAGAACGTCCCCATCTTTAAGCTTGAAATCAGAAAGGTTTCTTGTTTGTAATTCACACTTTTTTAATTTTTGATTCACGAAAAGACATTTAAATTTCATAAGCTTCCTCAAAATTTTCATACGACTAGAATTAACTAAGCTATTTATAACATCTTGTGGTAGGTAATTCATCTATGAAAGTGATTCAAATAACCACATCCCCACATCAGCATAAAGGTAAATGCCTTTCTGAATTTTTACCATCGTGGTTTTCTGGACAATCCGACGGCGACAATCCCATCGCCCGGGGAATTAAATACGGGATTAAGCCCCAAGTCGAAATCACAAAAGATGATGTCATTCATTTGGTCAGAAAAGGGTTTGTTTATTTAAATCAAAAAAAAGTTCCGCATTTCCCTTATGACATCAAGGGCAAATCTAAAATTATCATTGGCCTGCCTGATGACTTTTTAAATGACAAAAAAAGTAAGTCGTCAAAAAATTCAGATGCAAAAATTAAAAGTGCTAGCCTTACGAAAAAAGATATTGTCTTTGAAGATGATTCGATGGTGGTCATCATTAAACCTTCAGGTTTACCTTCGCAGTCCACATTAAATATTTTTGAAGATCACGCTTTGTCAGCCTTGATGTCGTACTATTTAGAAAACAACAAAGGCATTAAAGCCCCTTATTTAAACCTAATGCATCGATTAGATAAGGACACTTCTGGCCTTCTTCTTTTTTCTAAAAAAGAATCTGCGAATAAATATTTAACGGACTTATTTGAACATCGCCGAATGAGTAAAACCTATTTAGCTGTGGCGCTAAAAAATCCAATCTACAAAGACCTTCAAGAGTTTACGATTTCGGGGTTAATTAAAAAATCTCCGCAGCCGAACATGCCCTTTTATTTCACTATGGACGATAAAGAAGGCCAAACTTCGGAAACAGATTTTAAGATTTTAAAATCCAATGAGAAATCTTTTCTGATCGAATGTCATCCTAAAACCGGCCGCAGTCATCAGATTCGGGTCCATTTAAAACATGCAGGTCTTCCTATTTTGGGGGATATTTTTTATAACCCTTTATTTAAAGCCCCCCGACTTATGCTTCACGCTTGGAAGCTAGAATTCAAACACCCGATATCAAGCAAGTTACTTGAACTAGAAGCGCCGACACCGGTTGAATTTAGTATCTAGTTTATCACCGTATCTATTTTTACTTCGCCTTACTGCCCCTTCGAATATTAAATACCACCTTGAAGTTATGTGACCTACATCTAAAAGGTAATATGAATGATAGCCCGAAAGGATGCTTGGCGCCAATGCGCCAAAAACTTATTTCAAAAAAGCCTCACAATTATTTTTTTGAACGTCAGTGGATTTTTGAAGGCGCTTCGCAAAGGCCTCAGTTAGACCAGTTAGCTCTTTTGACGTTCGGTCTCTAAATAGATCCTTAGCCTCTCGTCCTCCAATTAAAATGCTCTTCACAGATTTGCTTCCGTAATAAATTTGGAATTGACGGCCTGAGTATGCGCCACGCATCTCAAATGTCACGTCGACGACATCCGCCTTAAAAAAAGTAGAATATCTCGGTCTTTCAAATTTAGCGTCTCCCATGAGAAAAATATTTTCGTATCGGTTTGGTTCTTCTTCAGAAACGATCTTCATTTGATGACTATAAATTGGCGAAAAAGAATCTGTGATCTCAATTCTTGCATTAACAGATCCTTTGGGCCCTGTTATCACTGCGACATTCTTGTAAAAATCGAATTCTATTTCTAATGGGGCTTTATTAATGTCAGGCGAAATAATAACCAATGTGAGAAATGGATAGCCGATGCTGATCGGCACGGGCGGCGAATAAAATACTGCCATAGAAACATCCCCAGTTTCCTGTGCATACGACTTGCCGAAGCCGATAAGACCTATTCCGATTACTAAACATATAAGAATTGGAAACTGTGATTTACGCATATAGTTTCTCCTTCAAAGTCACTAATAAGCAATTAGAGTACCAACTTCCTCGTAGGCTGATCCTGTTGCAAGCTCTTAAATAGTGAAGCGCAAGTTTAAAAATAACCCTTAAAAAACGTTGAAGACATAAAACGTCAGCTTTACCGTGGGCAAAACTTTGAAATGTCACACGAAGTTACTACCAAATATTATTCAATTTAGACCTAAAAATGAAAACCTGTGGGATTGAATTTTTAAATCCAATCATGAATGATCAAACCTAAAGAAATTCGATTCGAGTTTCGGTCGTAATCAATTAAACTTTCGCCGTAACCATTAAAGTATTGAAGATAGAATTTATATTTTTCGTTGATGGGCTTGCTCCAAGAAAATTGAAGGGCACCGCGATTCGACGAGCGTAAGTTGTTCCTGACCATCAATGAAAAAGTGCTATCATAAATCTGGGATAAGGCCGTCAATTCGAAGTAACCCATATAAAAATTAATCTCTGGATTATCATCGCCCTCTGACTCTTCAGGATCTTCTTTTTCTTTTTCAGGAAGCCGATACCAAGTTTTTGTCGAAATCACAAAAGACTTTAAATCCCAAAGTTTTTGTAAATACAGTCTATTCCAACTTCTTGATTCTAAAGAAGATCTTCCATTGGACTGATGACTAAAACCGAATGTGTAACTGGAACTCCAATTGTTCGAATCTATACCCTTAGGGTTATAGGTCAAAAACACTTCAGGTTCGTAGTTGGTTTCGCGAAATGGGGCTGACGCTTTTTTATTATAAATCTGCCAGAACGAAGTTTGGGTAAAACCAAATTGCAATGTTGCTCGATCTTTAAAAAAAGATTCAATGATACCTACTTTAAAACTGAACTGAAATTTTGTCTCTAGATCGTTAACGTCTGCGATATCTTGGGACGCCGAACTCATTTCTGAAAAATTATAACTAAGTGGTAATATATACATGGGTTTGTGAGGCGTGATCGAAAAAGGAATTTTCTTAACTGCGGCCTCTTCTTGCAACCTATCCGTGACTTTTTTTGCAGCTTCTTCGGCAAAGGCCACACTTTGGAACAAGGAACTAACGAATAGAAAAGAACAAAATAGGCTTAAGGAAACCGGTTTAAAGAAAAGCTTATTCAAGGTCATAAATTAAATCCTGTCTCATCCCGGTATAGAACCTTGAATTGCGCATAAAGTCAGTTGTAAAGTGGTGTATATTTTTACACAAGGAGCTTTTAGATGTCTGAATCTCAAAACACGTCGAGCAAATCTTTTGAACCTCTAAAGTTTCAACCGGACTTAAACCTTCAAGAATTTATTATCGAAAATCCTCAAATTTCTGAAGAATCAGTTCCAATGGATGTGCTTTTTGTAGGCGGCGGATCTGCTGGCCTTTGTGGGGCTATCCGTTTAGCTTTAAATGTAAAAAAGGCTAAAGAAAAGGATCCAAGCTTTCCGGATGTTGAAATTGGTGTTTTAGAAAAAGCGCAAAGCTTAGGTGGCCATACACTTTCAGGGTCTGTTATTAATCCGACGGCTTTAAAAGAACTTTTTCCCGAACTGACTGAAAAAGATTTTCCATTTAAAAATAAAGTGAATTCCGAAAAAGTTTATTTCATGACTAAGTCAGGTCAGTTTCGTATGCCAACCCCACCAACCATGAAAAACCATGGAAACTACTCTGCGTCCTTATGTGAAGTGGTTAGGTGGCTCGGAGAAAAAGCAGAAAGTTTAGGTGTTAATGTGTTCACAAGCTTTCCTGCAAAATCCCTTCTAGTTCAAGATGGAAAAGTCATTGGTGTTCGTACCCAAGCCGCAGGACAAAACAAAGACGGTAGTGAAGGTTCGCAGTATATGCCCCCAACGGACATCACAGCATCTGTGACTGTTCTTTGCGAAGGGACTCGCGGGCCCATCACTCAAAGTTATTTAAAGTGGTCAAACACGGAATCCAAAGCTCCGCAGATTTATGCCCTAGGTGTAAAAGAAGTTTGGAAAGTTAAAAAGCCTTTTAACGACGTGATTCACACTTTGGGTTGGCCACTGGATCGTGACACATTCGGTGGAAGCTGGCTTTACCCAATGGGCGACGACATGGTGTCTTTAGGATTAGTGGCAGGCCTTGATTATAAAAAATCTAATTTAGATGTGCACGGGCAACTTCAAAACTTAAAAGAGCATCCGCTCATCAAGAATGTTCTTGAAGGCGGTGAGATGGTTGAGTGGGGTGCGAAAACTATTCCAGAGGGTGGTTATCACTCTTTGCCGCAATCACTTTCTGGCCATGGAATAATGATTTGTGGCGACGCTGCAGGAATGGTTAATGTGCCGGCCCTTAAAGGTATTCACTACGCTATGAAAAGCGGATTATTAGCTGCTGACACGATTACCGATGCCATCAAAGCCCAGGATTTTAGCCAAAGTTTTTTATCAAAGTATGATGTTAGTTTTAAACAAAGTTACATTTATAAAGACTTAAAAAAAGTCAGAAACATCAGACAAGCCTTTATTGGCAGTGGGTTCTGGATGGGATCTATCAAAGCTGCCTTTATGACCATTACAAACTGTGCATTTCCACCACAAAAACCCCATGACCATGAAGATGCTGAAGCTGTAAAAGAGTTTTTCGAGCCCTTAAAATATGGGGGCTTAAAAAAAGTCGACGGGGTTTATTCTTCGGGAAATAAAACTCGGGACGACATTCCTAGCCACTTAACAGCGAAGAAAGTGTCGGAACTTCAAATCGGCGAAGATATTTCCGGGAAGCTCGCTGACTTCTACGCAAGCCTTTGTCCCGCCGGAGTTTACGAACGCCAAGGCGACAAGTTAATCATCAACGGCCCCAACTGCGTCGACTGCAAAGCCACCGACGTCTTAGGACCACGTTGGCAACCCCGCGAAGGCGGCAGCGGCCCAAATTATACATATATGTAAGCCCGCGGCAGGCGGAAAAGCACCAGCGAGCCCCACGAAAGTCGAACGAAGTTCGACGTGTGGGTGCGAGTGAACTAGACAGCGCTGTCTAGCTCACTCGGATTGGCTATTTCGGGCGGCTTCGCACGCCCTTGCCAATCCTCGCTGGAGCTTTTCGTCCTGCGGACGGCTCGCTGGAACTTTTCCCACTGCGTGGGGCGCTAGACAGCATCTCCAAACTTTTGTTATGAATATAAAAAAAGGACCAAACCATGATCAAATCCACTTTCGACACCAACAAGCTTAAAGACGCCTTCATCACCTTCAACCTGAACGCACCTATTTCAAAAACCGAAAAATTCTACACCTCAGCCGCAGACGCTCAGTGGTCTCCACTCGCATCCAAGATCTTTGGTTTCCCATGGGTTTCAAGTGTAGAGATTAAACCGCATGAAGTGATCATCCAAAGACAAGATTGGGTCGAATGGTCCATGTTAGCAGAGCCCATCAACGACATGTTAGAGCATCATTTCAGTTTCTATGACGAAGATGTGACTTTAGAAGAAAATCAAGAACCTAAAGCGCAACCAGAAAAAGAAAAAATAGTTTTATCTGAAGAAGCCAAACCTATTGCTGAATTTATTGAAAGCCAAATTAATCCGCAGTTAGCGTCGCACGGCGGAAGTGTACAGCTCATAGATTATCAAAACTCTACTTTGTATTTAGAAATGCAAGGTGGTTGCCAGGGTTGTGGTATGGCTGCGAAAACCATGCGCGATGGCATTGAAGTTGCGATTAAAAAAGAATTCCCAGAAGTTAAAAACATTAACGATGTGACTTTACATTCTGAAGGTGTGAATCCATATTATAACTAAGTCACTAGCATTAAAATGAACTTTCAAATCCTTAAGAGGTTTTAATTATGGACAAAAGATCTGCCATCGAAGATTTTAAGAACAACGTGGACCGTATTTTTGATCCTGATTTTGGAGATTTTAAAAGAAAGTGCAGTAACTATATCTCAAGATTAGCTCCACATTTCTTAGATGATCACGAAAGTTTTGAACTTCTTAAAGATTTAAAACACTATGTTGTATTTAATGACAATTTAAGAACACCAGACGAAGTCAGATTTTTTATTGATCATAAGCTTCATCAAATCGAAGATAAACTTTCAAACTAAATAAGCTTAATTCAAAAATTTTGATGACCAAGGATCGGATTATCTTTGGTGTGACTTTACGTTTTGCCAATGTTTTACTTACACTAAGATAACAAATTTTTAGGTGGGGAAAATGACTAAGACTTCAGGATTAATTTTTAAAAAAGCATTTTTTATAATTTTAGTTTCTTCAGGCGCACTTTCAATTCTACTTAACTTAGCAAATGCAGAGTCATCGCTAACAGTTCAAAATACAGCGCCGAGCGAAATTAAAATACCGCTCCATCCAAAAAACTGGAAGCCACTCGCCTATTCAAGTTTAAAAGCCAATAAAATTTCCGGGGACGAAAAAGCTCTTGTCATTGAAGTCGATCAATCGTCCTCGCCTTTACTTTACAAACTCGAAGCCACATCAAAATTTAAAACTGTGATTGTTGAGGGTGAAATTATTGAGGGACAGATCAATTTAAATGGTCAAAAACAAGGACTGTTTAAAAGTAAAAAATCTTTCACTGACGACTACGCCTTAAGATTCGGAGTGGTCTTAAAAGGTAAAAATAAAAAGCCCCCGGTTCCAGGTTTTTTATTAGCGTCTTGGATTAAAGAAATGTTCAAGCTCGCGCCGAAAGGTGTAGGCGTTGATAAAATTTATTTCTTAAAAGTGGTTAATGACCCAAAAGAAATTGGTCAAACTCGAAATCATCCTCTAAGCGATTACCTTTTTGAGGAATCCATGACGTCCGCCGTAACAGGCAAATTTAAGATCGAGAAAACTTTTGAAAACCCAAAAGAAATTTTAGGGTTTTGGATCAGCGCTAACGGTGAAGGCACTAAAAGCAAATTTAAAACTCGGATAACTAATATAGCAATTAAATAGCTAATTATAAAAAGTTATTTAGAACGACCAGCCACAGCTAATAGAAAGATGATCATGAAAAGTGGTCAGTTAAAAATAGTTATTTAAAAAAGTTAAATCAAACAGCCAGCTAAAATGATTCAATTGTTCATATCCATTTTTTTGATTCATAAATAGCCTAAAAATGTTATTTATGATTTATGAACAGATTTCAAAATTTAAAGCAAAGCGATTTAGAACAAAACCCATTTAAGCAGTTTGAGAGATGGTATGCAGATGCGAATAAGCATATTCCGCTATATCCAGAAGCCATGTCGGTTGCGACTTTGGATAAAGAAGGGTTCCCTCAGTCCAGATATGTTTTACTTCGAGGATATAAGCCCCCTGTGTTTCAATTTTTTACGAACTACAACAGCGATAAAGGCCAGCAACTTAAAGACTATCCTAAAGCTAGTCTTTTATTTTATTGGAAAGAGATAGGTCGACAAATTCGGATCTCAGGAACAGTCAAAAAATCTTCCGAAAAAGACAGTGATGCGTACTGGTCCACTCGTCCTGCTGAAAGCCGCATTCACGCCATGGCTTCAAACCAAAGCCATGAAATTAAAAAGTTTGAAGAGTTTTTGGATTTAGTTAAATCACTGGAAGACAAACATAAAAATGAAGAGATTCCTCGACCAAAAAATTGGGGTGGATTTGATTTTACAGCTGAAAAGTTTGAATTTTGGCAAGAGGGCGAATTCCGACTTCACCATCGTTTCG
>JANODG010000217.1:0-7611 GCA_031412575.1 Bdellovibrionales bacterium | reverse complement strand
CGATGATGTGTTTGACAGCAAAGATATTTTGCCCCAAGAAAATTTTTTCCAAGGAGAAGCTTTACTTGAGATTGGGCACTCGTCATCAATCCTCCTAGTGCGAAGCCAAGGTGGTTTAGCCGAAGTCCGCGAACTTAGCTTTGGTGGTCACAATCTTATTGATGCGATTTGCAAAGAATACCGAATTCACTATAAAGAAGCGGCCGCAGTTCTTGTAAACACTGCAAGCTTAGCTTTAACAAAAAGTAATGTCTCTAACGAAGCTTTAAGATTATCTGAAACGCTGAAGACGGCCTTAGAACCTTTTGCCACACAGCTTAAACTTTCTTTATTAGAAATTAAAAGTAAGCGAAACGTTCATGTTGTAGGACTAGGACTTTTAGGTGGCGGATCGCAGTTAAAAAACTTAGGACCTTATTTAACTCAGCATTTACAAATTGCAGCCAACACCCTTTCAGGTTTGCATCAGTTTCCCGAGCTCAGTTTTCAAGGCGACAGCGTTAAGCAATTAAATGTGATCGTAGCTTTGGGTCTTGCCTTGGAAGGCGTGAAGCGTCCAAAAAATCCAGCCTTAAATTTACGACGAAAAGAATTCGCTATTAAAAATAAAAATTTAGAGGCCTTCGTCGAAAAATGGGCTTACGGATTTAAAATCATGGCCGTTGCCTTTTTAGTTCTTTTGGCCTGGACTTATTTTAGAGACCAATGGGCTGTACAACTTGCAGAAATTTCGCTGCAACAAATGCAAAAAGAAGGGGCTTCCGTCACAGGTTTAAAACCAGTTCAGATCAGCACCAGCCGTTTGCAAAAATACATTCGTTCGGCCGAAGAAAAAGCAAAAATCATAGAAAAATTAAAGGATTTAAAAAATTACAAGCAGGCCGCTTATTATCTACGTAATCTTCACGAGCAAGCGCCGACAAAAAGTCGATTAGCCGTAGATATTGATCAACTTCAGATTAAAGATCAAAATTTGACTTTAAAAGGGCGCGTAAAATCCACAACCCAATTGCTTGCTTTAGAAGAACTTCTTAAGTCATTATCTGTGAAGGGTAAGTTAGATGACCGAAAAGTTTTCGATGCAAATCCTCAAGGTGAAACACCATTTAATTATCAGATTCGTATTCATCCCATAAAAAATTAGGTTTAACATCAGAGAGAATGAACAACTATGGCCTTTGAAAATTTATCAGAACAAATCAAAGAATCTTTACAGTCTCTGAAGTCCAGGGTCACTGAATCAGAAACTTTCAATAGATTTCAAGAGTCTTACAATAACTTACCTTCTAGACAACAAAAGCTAATTTTGGTGATGTCTGGAATTGTCGCATTTACGTTGCTCATTAACATCCCTATCCAGACTTTTTTAACCTCCAACGAAAGTTTAGTGACTTACAAAAACCAAAAACAAATCGTTCAAAAACTTCATCAAGCTGTTCGTTTAAATAGTCAGTCTGATTTTCAACCCCAAAAATACAGTTTGATGCAGCTTCAAGGGGATTTAACAAATCGCATGAAGACCGCACAGGTCAGCGACACCCAAATTAAAATGTCATCTACGACACCCGACATCACTGGCATTCCTAAAAAAGTTCAAACAGCAGGATACATACTTGAGCTTACTAACTTAAACGTCAGACAAATCTCAAAAGTTGCAAATATGTTAGAAAACTTTAGCGATTCGGTTTTAGTCACAGGTTTTAAATCAACAGCAAGCGAACAAGATCCCCATTACTTTAATACTGAATTCACGTTGCTAAACTTTTCTATAGAAACTGATGATGCACCACCGGGACTAAATGCCCCTTTCAGAGGACGATAAATGGAAGGTTTACGCACTTACATCATAAACCCTTTTTTAAATCTTTTTAGATTTCATAAATTTAAAATGTTTTTTGTTGTGGTGTTAACATTAATTTTTTTCGTATTATTTTTTCCTTACTACCAGCTGTCGAGTTTGATTGAAGCGCAAATCAGCAAGGCCAGTCGTGGACAAACTCAAGTGTCGTTTAGTGATTTGGGTTTAAGTCTATTTCCCTTAGCTATCACGGCTAAAGACATTTCCATTTACGCGCCACAAATGCCCTCGGCTTTATTCATTGAAAAAGCTTACGCGCGCCCTTCAATTTCTGCTCTGTTAAGATTTAAGTTTGGCGTGAGTGTATCTGCAACGAACATTTTTGGTGGTAATTTAAGTTTTAACTATTCGGAACTTGGACAAGGAACTTCTAAAAATAAAGAATCACAAATGTTTCAGATCGATGCCAAACTTGATCAGATTGATATTATTAAACTTGCAAGTTGGTTTAAGGCCCCGTTTTCCACCGGCGGTAAGCTTTCCGGTAGTTTTGATTTCAAAGCAGATAACAAAGCGTTTGAACAACCTTTAGGGGCTTTTCAATTTGTAGGGCAAAGGGTGCAGCTTCCTTCGACGATAAAAGTCATGAACACAGATTTGCTTCTGCCCGAAGGTGAATTTAAGAAGATCGACCTTAAGGGGCGAATAGCTAATGGTCAGCTAACCATAGCAGAAAGTGTTTTTGGACTTCCTAGTGATGTGGTTTACGGCAAAATTAAAGGCTCTTTGGGATTAACATTTACATCTATGGGAGGACGTCTTACACCTCGCCCCTCGCAGTATGATTTTTCTTTGGATTTAAATTTAGACAAGATTACCGAGCAAAAAATCGGAACACTAATCACTGCTTTGCTTTTAAGCGGCAAAGGCGGCAAATCCCCTACTGTAGATGGAGGCGCGCGTTACTTGCTAAATTTGAAAGGATTTCCGGGATCTAGCCCAACTATCGAACCTATCGCTTCTTTTTAGCACTTGATGCGGCGTTTGAGCGTCAAATCTGTTTGCTATCTCCTTTTCACTGAATAGAATAGAGTTTAAATTTACAACTTATTCTCTAAACGACTATAGTGTACAAAACGAAGGAGTAAAAATGTCAGGAATTAATAAAGTGATTATTATTGGGCGCTTGGGAACAGACCCAGAAGTTAAAACCATTTCAACAGGTAACACTGTGACTCGCTTAAGTATTGCGACCAGTGAAAATTGGTTAGACAAAGATGGTCAAAAGCAAGAGCGCACTGAATGGCACAGAGTTGTTGTTTGGGGAAAATTAGCTGAGCTTTGCGGAAAGTATTTAGCTAAAGGACGTCAAGCTTATGTTGAAGGACGTTTGCAAACTCGTTCATGGGAAGACCAACAAGGTCAGAAAAAATACACTACAGAAATCGTAGCGACATCCGTTCAGTTTTTGGGTGGTCAAAATGCATCTCAAGATGCTGGCGGCTACGGTCAATCTTCTGGATCTTCAAATCCATTTGATGATTTCGGCCCAGAACCATCATTCAACAGCTCCGAAGAAATCCCATTCTAAAGAAAAGTTCCAGCGAGCCCTACGCAGTAGGAAAAGTTCCAGCGAGTTGGCCTTTAGGGCGTGCTTTAGCCGCCCGTAAGGAAGGTCAACGAGTGAACTAGACATCGCCCCACGCAGTGGGAAAAGTTCAAGCGAGAGCGCAGGGCGTGCGGACGGAAGTCCCAGCGAAGCGGACTGAACGGTAGCCGCCCGAAAAGCGCTCGAGTGAACTAGACAGCGTTTTAATATTTCAGACAGGAATACATATTGTTTTGTGTTCCTGTCCTTAAGTCCAAATCGCACAAATTTTTTCATAAAGCGTATCCCAAATAACCCCCTGTATGAAATCATAAAATCATGATCTTTAAATCAAATCTAATTATAATCACAATCCTACTTCTGACCTGCTCTTCGTTTGCCAAAACGACTACAAATTCGAAAGCCAAACCAGCCGAACCAAAACAACTTAAAATTCTCAGCTATTTTGCGGTTGAAAAATTAAGCCCAAAAGCAAGACATGAATACGTCAAAGCCTTAGCGAAAACACTCATCACCCTAAAAAAAGAGCCCAAAGATAAATACAGTAAAAACATATACGATTTATTTTTCGGAGAATTCACTGAAGCTCACGCTGCGGAAAAATACCTCTGCATAGGTGGCGGAGTACCTATCCCAATTGATTCAGCAATTTGTGGCGTTCAAACTTACGCTGGCTTTACTTGTCCTGATGGACTTGAAATTTGTAACCCTTTAATTTTTGGCGTAGACAAAAATCAAAAACCCGTCTGTCACGTGACTGCCAGCACAAGTTGGTGTTTTCAAAATACAAAATTAGGAGTGGATCATTTCTTAGAACCTGTTTTTGCCTTGAACAATGAAAAAAGTTGGAATGAACTTCTGACATCCTTAGAGGAAGCCTGTAATAATCCAGAAACAACAAAAGAAGATCCAAACAAAGTTCGCTCGGCTTGTAGTTATTCACTTCGTCAAATGATTCATAACCAAGAAGTTAAAAAAATGTTGGCTGAAACTTACAGTTATAAAACTGTAGATGGATATGGAATTAAAGCACCCACTCCTGAAAGCGAAGCTATCGGAGCCGAGGCCTTAAAAGCTATTGAAGCTACAAGAGACGACGGGACAGAATAGAACTTCTATAGATATGAAAAAAAATGCGAAACAAACACGACCTTGCAGGTCTAGTTTTTTCTATCTTGGCACTTAGAATACAGACCAGAATGTTTAACAAAATTGATATCTTAAATGTTTTCTGATTCAATAAGTTAAGAGTCTACAGCTGGGAGCTTAACTTCATGAATATTTCATCAAAATTTACACTAGCACTTATAATTCTTTTTTTTGCGAACGCCTTCAATGATGCTTTTGCAGCTTCAGTTGCGGCGGTTAAAGGTAAACAGGTTTTAGTTGTTGGTAGCAACCTCGAAAAAAACGCCCTTTACTACGTGGTTCAAGATGGCAAAAAAAAAGGGATTATTAAAATTGTAAATGTAAAAGGTCAAAAGGCTATAGCTTCTTTATTGAAAGGTTCTGCTTTAAAAGGAGCCACTTTAGTTGCCCGACCTGCTAAAGCCAAAAGCTCTTCTCAAGCTGCGAGCTCAGAAAAATCAAGTTCTTCCAAAAAAAGTGAGTCAGAAACAAGCTATGACTCTTACAGTTCAAAATCCTCGTCTGGATCTTCAGATAGCTATAAATCTTCGACAAAAAAGTTTAGAGGCGGCGGCTTAATGCTTTCTTACCAAATGAATAAAGCCAGCGTGGATTTCCAACTCACTGGAACAGAATCTTTGTCTGGGACGTCAATTGGCTTTAGAGCTTTCGGGGATTACGAAATTTATAATAATTTATTTTTAAGAGCCGAGTTCGGAACTATGCCTTTTAATGCCGAGGGCTGCGGTGGAACGTGCGTTATGGCCATTAATTATCTGGGTGGAACATTATGGGCAAGATACATGTTCGGAACACCAGAAGCTAAAACCCGTATTTGGGCTGGGGCCAATGGAAGTTTAGTTTTTCCATTGGGCACTGGGGACACCAATGCGGTTGATACTGACAACGTCGGTAGCACATTAACTTTTGGGGTCGGAGCAGGATTAGACTACAAACTTAATGACAAATACTACATTCCAGTGACCTTAGAATACACTTTATTTCCACCAAACGACGAAGTGTCAGCAAGCCTAATTCAATTGAAAGCTGGCCTTGGAATGCGCTTCTAGTTGCATTATCCTAGAGTTGGTATGAATGGAAAAATTCTAAAAAGCTTTTTTTTTATATTAACAACCTCTGCCGTCATTCAATCGACACTTCAATCTAAAGCCGTATCTGAAGTTGCAGATTCAGAGGTTCCTGAAGCTCAAAGCCCCGCATCTTCAGAAGGGCCGCTCGCTGCCGACCCTAAAGTGAGCCTCCCAATTCTTCCCTTGCCCGGCACTACAGAAATAAATGCAGAGCAAGTTGCTATATTGCAGTCGCTACCTTGTCCTGGTGGAGAATATTGCTCAGGTTTACCTTCTGAATTTAATCCGATGTGTTCTAACTTTATTAATAGCGAAGGAACCTATCCCGAAAATAGCACTGGGCTACTCATGTTAGATGCCATGCAAGAAGTTGAAGGCGCCCATCAAAATGATCCCGTGAGATCCAAAACAGCCCAATGTTCATTTTTTGAAAACATAAACTTCGGTAGATCTTGTCCTAACTTCAAACACATGACTCCTCGTCAAAAACAACATGTGTGGATTTGGTTTTGGGCAGCAGTGGCTCAGGATAAATCAAGCTGTAACCCTGATGTTGAGACCCGCAGAATTCTTAACGCGAACTTGGGACGTTATGAAGTTTTAGAAGGATTAAATGGATTAGAAAGACATTTCGACGCCCGCCAAGCCAGCGGCAGAGACTCTAGATTTTGTCCGCATGAGTCCGCCGATACAAAAAATCTGTTTTTTCAGTCCAGATGTGCGGCTTCAATTATGTACGATAAAAGCTGTCGCGGGAATATCAACGCTGGAAGCCTATCTGGAAACGTTCTACGGTTGATGCAAAAACATCCTTTATGTAATTCCAGTCCGCAAAGTTCAGACCCTAACCCAGAGAGCATACCTTCGACTTAAATCTGAATATCCATAGAAAACAGGAGCTTTTATAAAACGCCTAACATCAAATTTTTTAAAACCACGACAGTTAAAGCTGTTAGGTCTTATTTTTTTGATGTCCTCTTTAGCGGCTGGAGTTTCTGCGAAAAAAGCTACATCACCTAAAATTGAAATTCCCTACATGAATATTGGAGACTTAGATTATAAAAAATTAAACTTTACCAAAGGCGTTTACAAAAAAGTTTCGGGCGAAGAAAATTGCATCGAAGGTGAATACCGACTTATGAGAGACCCTCAAACAGGCCGAGTGTTTATCAAAGCTGGCGAGAGTGTATTTATAAACCATCTGGATCAAAAAGTTGTAAACGCCCAAGACAGAGAATGTGTTTTGAGTTTTTTTAATCTTATTAATGAAAGCAACGAGCTTGAAAGCACAGAAATTCACAGTTGTTCTAAACCCATCAATATTTCGAGCATTCGTAATCTAAAAATTAAATTTGAAGCCAATAAAATTAACTACGTTTTTATTTTTAAAGACCCCACCAACAATATTTCGACGAAAACGACCTGTGAACTTTCTCGACAGTAAAATCGTTAATTAAACAAAACATAATTATAACCCCCAAATCCTTACGCGCCGCAAGGTAAGTTATCTTTTCTTATTTTTTGCTCTCTTTCAGAAAATCAATTATTAAACTTGCAAGCGATAAATAAATTTATGTTTCATAAATTTAAGTGATTTTAAACCTTAAGAGGGAGTTTACTTTGCCGAACCAAAATCTTCGTTATTCATCTCACATCAATTTTTTCTACAAAATCTTAGCTTTAGCTTTTTTAACTGTTGATTTTAATATCTTTTTGAATTCAAAAGCTTCGGCCCAAGTCTACACTGGCATTTCTTTTTCGGATTCTGAAAAAGCTTTACACTTATCAAAAATCGACGCTTTAACATCAGAAGCTTCAAAATGTCTAAATGACACTTACAACGACCACGTTCGTTTTTTTAACACGTATGGAGTAAGTAGATATTATGGAAATCGAAAGTACACTAAAGGTTGGGATGTCAAAGTAGCCAACGGACGACGCTTAACCCCTATTAGACCTACGTTAAAAGATCGTGGACTTGATCC
>JANODG010000216.1:0-7664 GCA_031412575.1 Bdellovibrionales bacterium | reverse complement strand
GATATTTTTTCAATAAGTTCTGGGCTTAAAGTTTCTGAGACTGGCTCTTGACTTGATTTCATCTCTTGAGCTTCGATAAAGGAGTCTGTTTTTAATTCAGAGGTAAAGTGCTCACTCCATTCAATAGGAAAGGCTACGATTTCTGTGTGCTCTAAGGCTTCAGGAAAAGAAATCCAAAATTTTTGTGAACAAGAAACGCAGTTAAACTCTGGCTTTTCAACGTAAACTGTTTTTGGGTCTAAAGAATAAAGCTTATAACAACTTGGACATCGCATTCGAATTTCAGCCTCGGGATTTTGAGACAAATTCATGTTATTATTTTTATTATCAAATTCAGAGGACTCAGCCAAGTTTTCTCCCTACTGCTATTTTCAATGATAGCACTTAACGTCACAGTCGATGCAAGAACTTTTTTTTATTGTTTTTAGAATTTAAACCCCACATCAATAGCTTTTTACTCGCCGATCACAGCAGGCTATGAGATAAAAAAATATGTCATCATTTTTTAAATCCGTAGTTTCAAAGATAGATCAGTACAAGCTCCCTCTGATATCTGGTGTTTTACAAGCTACAAGTTACATACCGTTTCCACCATGGGCTTTGTTTTTCTGTCTTGTGCCCTTATGGTTTTTTTGGTTGAAGTCAGATTTTAAAAGATCAGTGATCGGGACTTTGGTCTGTGCTTTTGTAGCTAGCTTCATTGGCTTTCATTGGATTGCAATCACAGTTCATGATTTTGGACAGATGCCTTGGCCGCTAGCTATTCTTGCCTTGTCGGGATTTTCTTTGATCGCAAATGTTTATTTAGTTTTTGCTGCCATAACATGGCGATTTTTAAGCATCTACATTGATAAATATTTAAGTCTTTGGCTTTTGCCATTTATTGCAGCGATTTTTATGTGCTTTTTCCCCTCCCTATTCCCATTCCATTTTGGCTATGCATGGATTTACGCGAAACTTCCTGGGGCGCAAATTGGTGATATTTTCGGAATGACAAGCCTTGCTATGTTGACCTTGCTCATTAACTTTTTAGTTTTTATGGCCGTTCGCCAAAAAAAATATTTAGCATACGGCCTATCTGCGATCGTGCTTTTTATAACCATAAATACGCTTGGAGTTATTCGATCGCAATTCTTACCCGAAGAAACTAAATCTATAAACACACTTATTGTTCAAGCCAATTACGGAAACTTAGAAAAACAAATGTCGCTTCATCAATCCAGATTTCGTGAAGTCATAATCGAAAAATATATAAAGTTGTCCACCACCGCCATCCAAAAGTGGAAATTGAAAAATCCAAATCAAGATCTTGATTTGGTAGTTTGGCCAGAAACTGCTTACCCTGCTTACTTGGATCTTAAAAATTTTAACTACACAGCAAACCCTTTAAATGCCTTCACAAAAGACTACAATACGTCTTTAGCAACTGGCTTTTATCATGCTGAGTCCGGCAATCGAGTGGCTAACGCAATTCTATATGTAAACTCTTTGGGTGAATTGGCAGACACTCCAACACATAAAACTATCCTACTTGCTTTTGGCGAGTACTTACCTTTTTCCGAAACCTTTCCTATTCTTAAAAAATGGTTACCGATGGTGGCAGACTTCATTCGTGGTAAAGGTCCCGAGTCTAGAATCATCACAGGCGTCAGTGTAGGTCCTATGGTCTGTTACGAATCTTTGTTCCCATGGTTTTCCCGAGAGCTTGCCAATCAACAGACTAATTTATTTATCAATCTGACCAATGACTCTTGGTACGATGATGTTTTTGAGCCTAATCAACATATGTACATCACCGCAGGACGAGCTATAGAAAATCGAAGGCCTGTGATTCGAGCTACGAACACTGGAATTTCCACTGTGATCAGATCAGATGGTTCGGTGATGTCTGTATCCCCTAGAGATCAAGAATGGACCGGTATCTACAAGGTGTCTTATCCTGAGAGAAACTATCAAACACCTTATCAAAAATGGGGTAAAAATAGTTTTATATTCATTTTGTTTGCGTCCACCCTTTTACTTGTGATTATTGGTAGAATAAAGTTCAATTGAAAAGAACTAATCTGGAATTGCTATTTAAGAATAGCATTTTAAGTTTTCGTTTAAATAACTTAATTTCGAAGACTGACTGATATTAAAGGATTGTTAACAAGCTATGAGCACTGTTGGATTAAAAGAACTTTTTTTACAAATTCAATCTTATTGCAAAACTGATTCTGGCAAACAAAGCCTTAAGAATTTTGTTCCCTACTCGTCCCCATCTCAAGCCACGAAACAGTGTCGCCGAGTCATGGAATTTAAACATCTGATCATGTCAGAGGCCTTTAACTTTCAATTGAATGGATTAGATTTAGCTCAAAATTGGCTTAGAAAAGTTAAAAAAAATCAAACGCTTCAAACATTAGACTTAAATGATATTAGATTATTTCTTGAAGACGTAAATGATTTAAAAAATTTAATTAATCAAAACAAATTTGTTAAAAGCTTATCAGATATTAATCACAGACTTTTTGATCCCAAAGATATTTTATCTTACATTAATGTTGTGGTTTCCCCTGCCGGTGAAATCAATTCGGATGCCAGCGAAGAACTCTATAAATTTTTTCAAGATAAAAAGAATTTAAACTCTCAAGTTCAAAATTTACTTAAAAAAATCGTTAAAGATCAAGATTTAGAAAATGTTCTTCAAGACCGCTTTGTGACAACCCGAGAAGGCAGAATGGTTTTGCCAGTCATCAGTGGGATGAGACACGATTTTCAAGGCATTATCCATGACTCAAGCAATAGCAAACAGACCGTTTTTATGGAACCGCAAGAAGTCGTTCCTGTAAATAATAAAATCGCAGAACTAGAAGTGAGAATTAAAGCAGAGATTGAAAAGATCTTACGAGAGATCAGTCACTTTATCTTTTTAAAATATGATGATCTGGAAAAATCCTTCGAGACTTTGATTGAAATTGACACTTTGTACGCCATGGGTTTTTTTTCGGCTACCGCAGATTTAAGTCCATTTTCGTGGTCAGAAAATAACGAAATCTATTTGCCGGACCTGAAGCACCCACTGCTAAAAATTGAGATTAAAGATGTCATCGCAAATTCTGTCGAGCTGAATGAAAAAAATAGAATTTTAATTTTATCAGGTCCCAATGCTGGTGGAAAAACAGTGTTACTAAAAAGTATAGGCCTTGCTTGTTTGATGGCGACCTACGGTCTTCCGATTTGCAGTTTAGATTCAGCACGGATTCCTTTTATTAAAAAGGTATTTATATCTTTAGGTGACGAACAAAATTTAGAAGAAAACTTAAGTTCCTTTGGCGGTCACTTGGTGAAATTAAACGAAGCCTCTCAACTTAAAGGCTTTGAATGTTTACTTTTGATTGACGAAATCTGTGGAACAACTGAAGCCCAAGAAGGGGCTGCCTTAGCCCGAAGTTTTATTGAAGAGTTCAAATCTAACAAAGTTTTTGCTGTGATCACGAGTCACTTAGCCCCTTTAAGATCCCATTGGAATGAAGGGGTCATCAACGGAAGTATGCAGTATGATTCAATCACTCAAGCCCCAAGTTATACGTTCGTTATGGGTCTGGCTGGGGAATCTATGGCTTTACCTACAGCGAAAAGATACGGTGTTTCTGAAGTCATACTAAGTCGCGCTTTAAATTATTTAACACCAGAAGCACAGAAAAAATATTCAGGCCTTGAAGAGATCGAAAATTTAAAATCACGCCTTGTTGAACTTCAATCCCAATACCAGTTTAAGTTAAAAGAGCTTGAAAAGCGTGAACAGCATTTATTAAAAGAAAGAAAAGAAGTTGAAGAATTAAAAAATTCTAAACTTGAAGAAGACATCACCGAACATCAAAAACGTTTAGAAGAACTCATCAAGTACGAAAAGATTAAATCCACATTTGATAATTCTAAAAACTTAAAAGCCATCAAAGAGCAAATGCCTAAGATCATCAAGTACACAGGCGACTCTACGACCGAAATCACAACGGCGAACTTTGAAACAAAATTCCCACCAGGAACAGCTGTATTTCTAAAATCTTTGAATCGAAAAGGAATTGTCCAAGGTAAACTAAATTCTAAAGGCGAAGTCCCAGTCCTTTCTGAATCCATGCGCCTACAGATTCACTACACCGAAATATTACCGGCAACAGGAACAACACCAAACAAGAAAATCATTCCTGTATCGGCAGCAAACATCACTGCCAGTGACCTTACACAAAAGACAGTGGATTTAAGAGGAATGCAAGTTGACGAAGCCCTAGACCAAATGGATTTAGAATTAGATCAAGCGGTCCAGCGAGGACTTCTGAAACTCAAAATCATCCACGGACACGGCGATCAAGATAAACTTAAAAAAGCCATCCGCACCTTCCTCTCACGAAACACCTTCATCAAATCCTGGCTTTCAGGAAAAGCCTTCAACGAAAGCGACGGAGTCACCGTCGCCGAAGTTCTTTCCTAAATAACAGATAACAGATAACAGATAACAGATAACAGATAACAGATAACAGATAACAGATAACAGATAACAGATAACAGATAACAGATAACAGATAACAGATAACAGATAACAGATAAATTTTGGCTCGCCGAAATTTATTCCACAAGCGAAAAATCTGTAAGTCAAAAAAACTAAAGCAAGCCACCTTCGATCCAAAAATCCGAAAATAAGTTTTTGAGTTATAATTTTTCTTGTTGTGAAATTTTGGAATATCATTTTCGGTTGAGAATTTTCGACAAGCTTTGATTTTAAATTAAGACTTCAAACTTTATTTGCATATCAGTGGTCGCGCAGGGCGTATCTTGCAAAGTAGCACGTAGTGATACTTTACGGGAGACGATCCTGCGGCCGTTAGCGGATGCAAAGAAGGTTTGAAGTCTTAATTTAAAATCAAAGCTTGTCGAAAATTCTCAACCGAAAATGATATTCCAAAATTTCACAACAAGAAAAATTATAACTCAAAAACTTATTTTCGGATTTTTGGATCGAAGGCGTCGCGAAGGCCGTCACCGAACAGATTGAAAGCAAGCATGGTGACAAACAACATCAAAGCCGGCGGAAAAATCAAATAAGGATAAGCTCCAAAAGCACTATAGCCGTCCTTCACCAACACGCCCCAACTGCTGAACGGCGGCTGAAGTCCAAGACCAATAAAACTTAAAAAAGATTCATACAAAATATTCGACGGAATCTGAAAGGTTAACAACACGATGATCGGTCCTAAAATATTCGGAAGAATATATCTGATCAAAATTCTAGGCGTTGGTGTCCCCAAGGCTTGGGCCGCTTCAATGTAAGTTAACTGTTTAACCTGTAAGACTTGCCCACGAACAACCCTAGCTAAAGTCACCCATCCGACTACACTTAAAGCGATCAAAATAGAAGTTAAGGCCCTAAGCTCGGGGTTAGACACAAGTTCAACAGAATCAAATATCACTTTGACCAAAATCATCAAAATCAAAGATGGGAACGACATCAAAATATCTATGATCCTCATCATAATAGCGTCAGTTTTACCGCCCACCCAGCCCGAGATACACCCGTAAATCGTTCCAAATACCATAGATATCAAAGAGGTCAAAATACCAACAGCCATAGACATTCTAGCCCCGTAAATCATTCGGGATAACAAGTCCCTGCCTAAGCCGTCTGTACCAAACCAGTAGGTCCCCGAAGGTCCATTGTAGATGGCCGCCATGTTCTGTTCATCAAAACTATAAGGCGAAATCCATGACGCGCAAAAAGCGATCAGACAAACAATTACGATGAAGTATAAAGAGATCATCGAACCTTTGTTGTTACTTAATCGTGTGAACGAATCTTGCCATAGGCTTCTAGTTTTTTTTATCATGTTAAACGTATCCTTGGATCAAAAAAGGCGTAAAGCAAATCTACAATTAAGTTCGAGAACACCAGCAACGCGGCATAAAGCAAAGTTAAAGCTAAAATAAATGGGTAATCCCTGTTGGTCACACTTTGCACTAAATGCTTTCCGATTCCTGGAATGGCAAAAAAGATTTCAATGACAAAAGATCCTGTTAAAATCCCTGCTACCAAAGGTCCAGAGTACGTTAAAACAGGAATTAAGGAATTTCTTAACACATGTTTATACATCACAGTCTGATGACTTAAGCCCTTAGCTTTTGCAGTCCGGATGTAATCAGAACTAATAACGTCAAGCACACTTGATCGTGTAAGCCTTGCAATAAAAGCAATCGACCGCATACCTAAACAAAATACAGGTAAAATATAGTAGGCCGCTGAACCCCACCCTGCCGGTGGCAGAATCTTTAAGTTCATTGCAAAGATTTGAACTAAAAAAGCAGCCACTAAAAAGTTTGGTAGACTAACCCCACTGATGGCCACAATCATAGACGCATTATCTGCAAACTGGTTATGTCGGCCAGCTGCAAAAAGTCCTAAAGGAATACCAATCAAAAAAGAAAACAACAGCGAATAAAAACCCAGTAAAAAAGACGCCGGAAAACTTTCAGAAATAATTTCAGTCACAGGTCTACCGATATATTTATAAGATTCCCCTAAATCACCTTGAGCAATTTTAACTAAATAATTTTTATATTGAACCAAAATAGGTTTATCCAAATCATATTTCTTTTCGATGTTGGCTTTCACATCAGGTGGTAAAGCTTTGTCTTGATCAAAAGGTCCACCGGGGACAACTCTTAAAAGAGCAAAAGTTAATGTGACAATGACAAACAAGACGATAAAGGCTTCAAAAAATCTTTTCAGGGTGTAGATAAGAAGTTTTTGTTTAAAGACAAAAATACCAAACCCAAGGATTGCAGAATAAAACAAGATCCAAGTCAATAAACTTGGAATTTCATAATCCGTAAGATTTAGTCCTATCGCCGAAAACAACAAAGCCAACCAAATATATGGAAAAAATTGGCCGATGCGATTTAATTTTTCAAGCATTGTTTATTACCCCTGGTAAAACTATTTAACAACTTCGACATCTTTTAACGAATAACGGCTCATTGCATTTTTAGGGAAGTTTTTGATTCGCTTAGAAACCAGCTGCTGAGTCACGCTGGAATACAAAGGGAACACAGCCACGTTTTCTACTAAAAGTTTGTTTTGAGCTTCAGAATAAAATTTAAGCTTTTCATCCATAACATTGGTTTCAGCTGCTTTCTTTAAAACATCATCAAAGGATTTGTCCTTCCAGCCGGTGTGATTATTGTCTGATGTAGATTTCATCAACTCATAAAAGTTATAAGGATCTGGATAATCCGCCACCCAACCCATTCGGTACATGTGCGGAGGATTGGACTGCAAAGTTCCCAAATACACTTTCCACTCTTCGTTATTAATTTCTACAGTTAGGTTTAAATTCTTTCGAAGCTGAGCCTGAATATTTTCAGCAATACGTTTATGATCTTCATTGGTGTTGTAAGCCAAAACTATGCTTGGCGCGGGCTTTTCTAAACTATACCCAGCGGCTTTATAATATTCTTTGGCTTTTTCTAAATCGAATTTAATTCCCGCATCTTCGTCATAACCAAACATCCCTTTGGGAATCCATCCTGAAAGTGGGGTTTGTCCACCCTGAAGCATGTCGGTGATTTGCTTTCGATCAACCGCCGCAATCACAGCACGTCTTAAATTCACGTTATCAAGTGGCGCCTTTTTG
>JANODG010000215.1:0-39434 GCA_031412575.1 Bdellovibrionales bacterium | reverse complement strand
ATAGTGTCTTATGGTTCACTTCCTTGGTTTTCGAGTCAATATCAGTTGCAGAAACGAGATCGTTTATTACTTTTTTCTGTAATCTTTTGTTGTTTCATTTTGAGATGCACATTTGCTATAGTTGCAATTTCAAAGAACTATAACTTTTAGGCAGATTGAAAATAGAATACTTTTTCTTTAGGCATTATTGCTAAGATTGAAAGTTAATTAGGCCGATACATACCTATGAAATCTTCCGTTCGCTTAAGGGTCATAGCTGCACTATTTTTAGTAGTGATTTTCGGATTATTCCAAAATTGTGGGGTTAACCAATTTCAAGTAGCTCCAGGTTCCACTGATAACGCCTCGGACATCGTTTTTAACGACGATTCAGCACCCCTAGGTTGCAAACGCTGGCCAAGGCTTTGCGGCCTTGCTGGGCCGTACGCTATATTAGGTTCCGCAAAAGAAGTTTTTGATGTCAAAGCTGCAGGTTTAAACATGGTAGGTATAATCTCGCCGTATGGGGATCCCGCAAATCCCTATCGTAAGGCAATTATTGAAGCAAAAATGCCGTACATAGATTTACTGCCTTCTTCCTTTGTTTTTCTGGCTTGCAAAGAGCCGGGTCAAATTCCTTGGGCATGCGTTTTATCCGAAGAGCGAAAAAATAAAATCATGACTGACTTTAAAGCCCATTTAGCGGCAACTCAAAACGATCCCTACCTGATTGCGTATTGGATACTTGATGACAATCCTGGTGGCGACTTAAAAGACATCATGATTCGCATGCGTAATGCCGTCATGGAGTCTAATGCCAATGGTGCGATTATTGCTCGCCCTACGGTTTGCGGCTTCGGTTCGATCTTAGATCTGACCGAGAGCGCATCGTTGTTCGGCGGCGCCCAAGATGATTACGTTGTAAAAGCCATTTCTAACTTCACGCCCCAAGCTTGTGATTTTGTGGCGCTTTATAATTACGCATACATTTCAGAACCCAATAAAGATCCTTCGAAATATGATTGGGCTATGTCTGCAGTTCTACCTCGTGAATATTTTTATCTTCGAGCCAAAGGATGGGACCCCAACCTACAACCTGTGATTGGTATGCCTTCAGCTTTTGGCTACGAGGTTTCTGGGATCGGAAATTACCTGACTCCTCGAGAAGAGGACCTTCAAACACAAACAAGATCGTTTTGCGAACAGGGGGCTGTTTCTTTATTCCCTTACACATGGAATGATTTAGTCCCCAACGCGAATTTACTGGGGAACAATAAACCCATGCTTGATGGGTTTTTAAAAGGTTTTGATGACTGCAAGGCCTTGTGGCGCCCATTTAAACCTACGCTTCAGATAAATCCATCTGTAGTTTACGTATCGCAGACTGAAGGCAGCCAAATGTTTGAAGTGATTGGTGCCAAAGGGATTTCGACATTTACAATTTATGGACCTGACGGCACTGTACTTTATCAAGAAGCCTCGAAAGATTTTCCTACAAAAATATGGCCGAACAAATCAAGCCCGCCGGGAGAATATACAATCATTGCTAAAGACGAAAACGGGGCTGTAGGTACAGCCCTGTTTAAAATAATTCCTTAAAAACTTATTTTTACATGGCACTGCCGCCTCTGATTGCCGGCTAAGCTTTAATCACCCAATAGGTCGACCACCCTCGGCTAATGTAGACTTCTTTTTAAGGGTAACATCTTTGCAATCCTTGGGCTCACCATTTAATATTGAATCCATTTGTAATTTTAAATGATCAAGATCTAAAGGTTTCAAAATAGAGCTTACGTCGTTTAAATTTAGATCAAGGACAAGATTTTGACTTGTCTCATCCAGACTCATAACAATCACAGGAAGCCGTGGGTAATTTAACTTTAATTGTTTTACAAAACCTAAAGACGAAATTTGCCCGAAAAAATGATCGATCAAAACTATGCCCCAGTTCTTACCAAACACAGCACTTTGTCGGACTAAAGTGTGGCAATCAACATAACTTACTAATTTATAATTAGAAGAATCCAAAATTGATGAAATTTGATCAAAAATCTTTACGTCCTGACTGACTATAACGACCTGTAATTTAACATCTGATTTCATTTTACCCGCTGGTTGAACAAATAATAATCCATTTGTTTTACTATAAAATTTTAAAACGTTAAAAAACTTGTCCCCTCATGAAGTCGTAAGATTTTATATCGATATAATATTAAACCTAACATATGTTCGTTAATTAACCTAATTAACGTTCATTCACAGTACGCAACAAGACCATATCTGCCTCCAACGATTTGAAATTGTAAATTGGTGTGCCGAAGATTGCAGTCCAACATCGTAAAATCTTAACATGAGACTTAAATAAATAATTTTAAGTTATATTTAAAAATGTAATATAACTGATGCAAACCACCCACTTAGGAGCAAAAAATGGCTGTAAATAAGGATAACGTCGAAGGTAATTGGATACGGATAAAAAAGGATATTCAAAAAAGTTGGGGAAAACTCACTGACAGTGATCTGGATAAGACAGATGGCGACTTAAATAATTTAGGAAAACTAATTCACAAAGTCTATGATGAGCCAAAAGCCGAAGCGATTCACAAATTGGAAGTGATTTGTAAAAGATATGAATCAAAAGTAGAGATCGAAAAGTCAGAAAACGAAGGTATGCCTATTGTACATCCCAAATAGTCAATTGGGCTTGCCTTCACTCCTGAATAAAAAAGCACATTAAATATAAAAAAGAAGAACAGAAATCCATAAGACAACATTTTTTTTAGCGACATAAAATCTCCCAAGGTTTTAAGTTTATTTATTAGACTAATAGCAATAACAAGGCCCAATTTTTTCAACTGTACGGAAGAATTAAATCGATTTTAAATTTCTAAACGTTGTATCTAAGGTTAAATTTTACCCGCTCGAGTCTTTAAAATACTCATAAGCAAGTTCGAATTTTTTATAGATACGCTGAAGTTGCGATGACGTGATTTTATGTAGGCTTAATTTTTGCTTCTAAATTGTTCCATAAAGAAACCCGAAACAAAAAAGGAAGGACCATGAAACAAGAAAAAGGATTTTTAAAAACTAAAGGCGATGAGGATCAACAAAAAAAGGGGTCGAATCCATACCCCTCGAAAATAGATATCCAAAAACAAAAAGACAAAGAAGATCGTGGTGATTATGGTAATAATGACGACGTCCAGGAGAATCCTGCAGAACTTGAAGATTCAGCCAAAGAATATTTTATCAAACAAAAAAATACGCTTCATTACGACACCACATTAACCTGAAGTGCAATTTATGGAAAATCTTAATTATTTAATTCATTTTCCTGAAGCCAATTTTGGCTTCAGGACTATATTAAGAAAAATAGTCTGTGCCAATTTGCACTTCGCTTTTCTTTAAAGCTTTGGCGATCTTATATAGCGTCGTTCTTCTTGGCATTGCCGAAGAATTAAAAAACCTCGACAGCGAAGGCTGAGGAATCCCAGTCAACTTTGACAAGTTTTTTATCCCTCCCACTTCATCCACTAACACTCTTAAGCTATCCTTAAACCGACGAATGTCTTTAGATATTTCATCTAAATCATCAAACCTGATGAAAGTCCCAACTTCTTCGGCCTTAGTTTTAGCCACAGCAATCTTATTTTGAATTCCTAAAATGATTTTTTCTTTTTCGTCGCTTTTATCTTCAGCTTTCCATTTTTTAAAAAGTTCAAATACCGATTCATCTTCAAATGCAAGTTCGACAGCTGCCACAACAAACTCGTTTGTAAGGCCATCATGGTTCATTTTACAAGCCACTTCGATCACTTCTATTTTAATCTTCGTCGATATGTTTTTTGTTTTCATAAATAATCACCTTCTGTATGTCATTTAGCCACTGAACCAACTCAAGAGGGGAACGTAATAAAAAAACTTTAATATGCTTTTTCATATCCATTATCATATCATAAATAACTACTAAATAATTTTAATTAAATTTTATGACTTCAAATGATCTGCAGACGATTTGAGATAAATATAAATTGTTTACAACTTTTTTTAGCTTCATAAACACTTATCATAATTGAATAATTTATAAAAAACCTTAACCCCACACTAAAGTTTTTTAACTTCATTCAAAAATTTTTTTTTATGAATAAGCTGTACTTAAACTTATGACATTTATCTTTAAATTACATTTACAAAATGAGACCTGTTGTTAGAAAAACTTAGGTTTTTTTAACAAGAAAAATATCATAGATAACTTATTTGTTATAAATAACAAATTCCTGATCTCCTATAGTTTAGGCGTGTGGTAATAAAATGGACATCAAAGACCTTAATTTGGATCTATATAAAGTATCATTAGTTTTTTAGCTTTAAAAATTAGCTCTGCTGCTGTCGTGTTCTTTACTGCACTGTCTGTACCGATATTTTCTGCGTATCAGCGCGGCCATGCTCATCGACCACCGTGATTTTGTGTTCGCCTACGGGTGGTTCTAGCACAAAGGTCTCATCAGGTTTTGTTTTTTTAATAAAATTTTTATCTAAATACCAATGCATGTACTTTGAATCTCCATCGATAACTGCAGCTAAATTAATCGTATTTAAATGCTTTTTTAAAGACTGACTTTTTAAAAACACTACATTTTTGGGTGGAGAAATTATTTTAGGCCCTTGACCTGAAATGCTTGTAAATTCTTGATCTTTCCGACAGTGGGTCAGATATTCCGGAGGCTCTTTGCGATGAATACCTGCCGATTGATAAAGCTTTTGAATGTCATTAGGCCAAACTTCATAAATTTCTAACATCGTATTTTTAAAGTCGCCAGAACATGATCTTTTCAGCGAGCTTACATCTATGACTACAGGACGATGCACATCACACTTTGAGATCGGGGAAACGCCAGGATGGTACCAAATGGATTTTTGATGCTCGCAGTGAGGTCCTGGCAAGTGGCCTGATACCGAACACACCTGAACACTTTTGACCTTCAAATGCTCTGTGTAAAGCCATTCTGGGTCTTTTAACAAATCTTCAACATTTTCATTCATTTCATTATATTTTAAAGACTTTAACAAATCAGCCACATTAAAAAAGAAAGGGGCCGCAAGATCCTTCCCAACGAAGGCATGATTCGAAGTGTTGTCAAAGTTCCCAAACCATACAACCACCGTATATGGACCTACAAGACCCGACGTCCATGCATCTTTAAACCCATGGGATGTCCCCGTCTTCCAAGCTATTGGAAGTTTTGATAACAGCCATTTGGCACTTAAGTCTTCGTTCGGCTTTGGCGCACTAGCCAGCATGTCTAAAGTCATGAAGGCGGCTTCTGGATTTAAGATTCTTTGAGATTCTTCGTTTTGGGTTGAATGCCATTTAAGAGCTGACCAAACCCCGTGCCGCGCTAACATCGAATACAATTCAGAAATCTTCCAAGGACTAAGCTCTGTTCCGCCCAGCACTAAACTTAAACCATAATATTCTTGCGATTTTGGAAAATAGATATCTGCAGTTTGTAAAAATTCGTAAAAGTTCGGCTTAGCTAATTTGTAATTTAAATCAACTGCCGGAATATTTCGGCTTTGTATCAGGGCTTGAGCCGCAGTCACTGGTCCTAAATAATTTTTATCGAAGTTTTCAGGCTCGTATAGGGCGTATTGAACAGGTAAATCTTTAAGAAGAGTGCTGGGATGAATCAATCCCTGCTGCAGAGCTAGCGCATACACAAATGGCTTTAACGAAGACCCGGGGGAACGTCTGGCTAGAAGCCCATCATTTTGTCCTAAGATTTCGGAATTAAAAAAATCACCCGACCCTATATAAGATAAGATTTCACCGGACTTAGAATTCGAAATCATGACGGCCGCATTATTTACGCCAATGTGTTTTTTTGATTTTAGATAATTTTGTAATAAGTTTTCGATTTTTTTTTGTAAGTCTAAATCTAAAGTTGTCACTAAATTAATATCATCACTTTTTGAACGTACAAGTTCAGTGAAATGTGGCGCACGAAATGGAAGTTCTTTTAAACCCCTTCGTATGGATCGTAGCTCCAAATCTTGAAAAACTAAATCATCTTTTGGATATCTTTCGATCCACTTTAACTTTAGTCTTTCAAAGGCTGACTTCATCTCTGGATTAAATTCCATAGAATTATGATCTAAACGTCTTTGGTTTGGGTTCTGTGGAATCGTGGCCAAAAGCAAAGACTCTGCCGTGCTTAAATCCTTAGGCAATTTGCCAAACAAAATTAAACTTGCCCCGTGCACGCCTTCGATCGGTCCCCCAAAGGGAATTAAATTTAAATAGGCTTCTAAAATTTCTTTTTTACTGTGGCGAAGCTCTATGTCTAAGGCATAAATAATTTGCCAGATTTTTCCAGAAATAGTTTTTGTTCTTAAACCATATCTGAGTCTCGCCAACTGCATCGTGATTGTCGATGCCCCGGGTGGATTCTTATCCGAACTCAAAGTAGCCTTAACAGATTTTAATAATGAAAAGGGATTAACTCCGGGATGGTAATAAAAAAACTGATCTTCCATCATCAAAACAGCTTTGATGTAGTCTTTAGGTAAAGATTCTATGTCGGCCCAAATTCTATACTTTTCATCCCCTGATAGAGAAATGCGAAGAAGTTTATGATTTCGATCACGGATCTGTTGAGAAAAACTTACTGCTTCAAGAACTTTTGGACCTTTTAAGGAGTAAAAAGATATCAGTATTAGAAATAAAGAAATTATAAAAAAAGATCGTACGATTAACTTTTTGACCAAAGACTTAGACGTGAAGAAAATCCTCAGTTTCGAATTTAAAAAAACTAGAAACTTCATTAAGTGTCTAGTTTTAGAATCATTGCCTTTCGATTTGAAATTAAAGAACTTCAATTTTTTTAGATAAGCCACGATATTGAATATCCTTGTTGTACATGGCCTCTGAATATATCGGAGGCATAGTGTAGCTTCCCTTGTTCACAGCCTTAAGTTTGTACTTCACTTCTGTCATATCCTTGTTCAAATCCAAGTAAACTACTAAACGGTCATCACGCTTATCCACAGATTTTATGAAATTAGATTTGGTTTCGACCGAATCCAAAATAAGTTCAAACCCTGCAGGAAACAGATCTACCAAAACTACATGGGAAATATTTGGGTCGTTTAAACTTCTAATTTTTGTTGAAACACTAATCGTGTCCCCTTGTTTTATTTTTTCAGATGAAAAAGATCGGTCGGCCTCCATGCCCTTGTTAATGATTTCTTTTGGCAATTCATTTTCAAATCCAGAAACACTTAAAGCATAAAAGAATGGTGTTAAGGGGGACTCTTTGATCTTTATCAAATCAGACTTTGGATCAAGAAACAGGTCCAAGTTTTTACTGGTCTGATCAAATCCAACTAAACTGTCTAAACCTTTTTTAGACTCAACAATTTGCAAGGCCCCTGGGAAATCTTTAGAACTTGCGTAAGTGCTATAAGCCGACAAGGCCATAATCATCTGTGCTGCCGAAAAAGTATTGTACTTCGCTTTTCTTACATCCGTCAGTAGAATTTCTAAAGTTTTACTGTTCATGAATGTCGACATTTTATCTGGAAAATGTTTAGACACCACATAAATAAGTGTCGCGTTTCTTACATTCGCATCATAAAAAGAAAAGTAATCAGATGGTGTTGTAGATTCTAAATTAAAATTATCCAGCAAAGCCCAACCGGAGTCTGACTTTTGGATTAATCCATAGGTCCCAGCAATCCAAACAGCCGTCAAATCTGTTTTCCATTCTTTTTTAAAATCTAAATTTAGCTTTTCGACTAAAAAATTAAGATCATTGCCTGGCACTAATCCAAGTCTGGCCTGAAGGTAAAGTGATTTTGCAAATTCACGAACTTCACTTAAACTTTTAGTTTTATGGGTAATTTTAGAATTCAAAAACTCTTTGGCTAAAATTAGTAAATCATCTGGCACTTGAAAGCCGCGATCGCGGGCTTCAATCAAATAAAGAATCACATATAGTGACACCGACAAATTCGTCGTTTGACTTCCACTATACAAAGCAAAGCCGCCCGAACTTGTTTGTCTTGATCTTAATAAAGCTATAGTTTCCTTATGTTGCTCTTGTGGAGATTTTAATTTGGTAGGTTTTTTATCTAAGCCTTTAGCCGCATAAACCTCTGGTAAGAAAACCGAAGGGATCGCTTTTGAAAGTAATTGTTCGGTGCAAGAATACTGGTAATTTTCTAAATATTCAGAAAGTCCAAATCCGAAAGCCATGGGTGTAGCTGACACTTGTAAACGAGATTTACTAAGCTCCTCAAACATATTTCGACGATTCGAAATTTCAACATCCTTTTTCGATGAGATATCAAATTGTGTAGTTGTGATGTAAGGCGACACAGGTCTGACGCTTAAAGTTTGCTTTAAGGCCGACGCCTGCTTGCCGTTAGTGGCTTTAAAAGTAAGTTCTGCCTCACCTAAGCTTTGATTGGCTTTAAATTTAAAACTTGTTCCAAGCTCACGACCCTGAGGAATCACAATCGTTTTCTTTAAGTCCGACGAGGCTTGAAGAAACGAATTTGTCTCGACAGACACTTCTATGCTTTCGCTGTCGGATTTACTTTCAGATTGATTCGAAATTAACACACCCACTTCGAATTCATCCGAAGGACTCACAAATCTTGGGGGTGTTGGACTTATCACAAAATCAGCAACAGACAGCAAGGACTGCGCAACAGACCCCATGCCTAAGGACGTGTTCGCTACAGCAAACACTTTGATTGATCCATTGAAATGATCGGGTACAAGATATTTAAATGTCTTCGGCGTTGAACTTGATGGAATGACACCCGACCAGAATACAACTGGCGCAAGACGCTTGTTTTTAAAAGGGTTTAAATTTGCTCCTAACAAGTCTGATGCCGAATCATCCCCACCGGTTGAGTAACTTTGTTTCAGTAGCGAAAATTCTGGTAGCACTAAATCTAAAAGCTGGTAGGTCGTTACCTGTAAAGCGCGTTTTTTAAAATAGTGCCCAATTGGATCTGGGGTTTTATATTTCGCGACTTGTAAAATTCCCTCGTCAACGCCGTATAAAATAATAGATGTGGGTTGGCTTGATGAATACTTAATTTCTAACTGTTCCCCTGGTTTTACTTTTTCAGGGTGACTTAAAGTGATGTTAATTTTTTGTTTATCGGCGTTCACAGAAAAAGGAACTACCGCGTAACTTAAAGGGCTCATGTAGATTTCTTTAGAGTCACTGGCTCTTAGAAAAGTCACGTTAACATAACCGTTTCCAACAAAGCCCGCGGGAATTCTGATTTTTTGGGTGGTGGAATTCGTCGAAGTCTTAAACCATTTTTGAACATAAACACTTTCACGTTCTAGGGTGATCAACCCCGACCCGGCATAAGGGGAAATGATATTTATCTCGATCTCTTCACCGTCAGAGAAAGTTTCTTTGTTTAAGGTCAATTGAAGCTCTGCACTTCTATCGAGTGACCGGGTCAGATTCGTATCTCCAATGACGTTGAAGTCAAAACGATTTAGTTCATGACCATCTTTGTCTGAAAATACGAAAGTGTAAGACCCTGCATTTTCTGTAGGAAGGTTTAAGTTAAAAACGGATTTCGTTAACTTAAGGTTTTCTTTTTTTATAGACTCTTCTTTTTTAACGGACTGATATTTATAAGTGCCATCAGACTGCTTTACTAAACTTGAGACATAATTGTTAATAAAGAGTTCACTCACAACGTCAGCGGCAGAACTTTCAAAGTCGGAGTTTAAAGCCACAAGTTCAACCTTTCTTATGTCTTCTTTTTTAACAAATGATAAATTGCCATCGGTTTTGTAACCTAATAAAAACTTTAAGTGACTGACGTATCCACCGGCAAAAGCTGAAACACTCCGGCCTGATTGACTTTCGAATCCCTCCGCTGAAAAGCGCACAGAATAAAAACCTTTGTATTTGCCAAAATCGGATTCAAAAATCGCAAGACCCTTAGCATTTGTAGTCGTTGTTTGTAAGTACTCCGTCACCACAGAATTTGAAGTGTTGGCGTTTAAATTCGAATTGGGATTTATAAAATAATAGTCTTTAAACTTAGGAATTTTTGGACTTGTGGGCGTTAAAGTTAAACTAGGTTCGACTTTAGTATTTTCTGAAGGCGTTCCAAATAAATTATTTATGGATACAGAAAACTCTGTTACTCCTAATGGAGCCCAACCCAGTTTTTTTTGTGGATTCATTTGCGCCGAAATTTTTAATTTGTCAGGAACAAACTCTTCAACCTTTGTCGTGGTTGAACCAACGACCACCGGATTTGAATTTTCGCCGGACCTTGGCGCTGTAGACAATTCAATCGTGTAAATCCCTGTAGGACTGCTTTCTCGGGTGCTGAACTGAAAATCTTTAAGTCCAAACAGACTTGCCTTGATAGGCGACGTGCTGACCAGTTGACCTAATGGGTCGGTCACCGAAATGGTGAAAGGTAAATCATTAGCTGGTTTAATAACTTGAGATCGAAGTAAAATACCAATGTTGATAGATTCACCTGGGCGGTAAATGCCACGGTCGGAAAATAACATCGCATTGATTGCGTCGCCACTGCTTTCCTCAAATTCCCCGCCAACATCAAATCTTGAATACGACAAAAGCCTTTCACTCATTTGGTAAGGTAAGTAAGCGATGTCATCGTTTCGCTTAGCCACAAAAGCGATCGGTTCTTTTTCATTGATGAAGTGAGATAGATCGGAAATTTCAGCGCGCCCCTGGGAATCTGTTTCAGTTTCGATGATGGGAAGACCGTTTCTACCTAGTACTAAAATCTTAGCCCCATCTACGGGTTGGCCCGATGATAAATTTTGAACAAACAGTATAGTCGTTTTGTCACTTGTGGCTTTTGCAATGATTCCCAGATCTGTGATCATGACTAAACGAGTGTCTGTTAATTTAAAGCGTCCTTTTTCTTCCTTATCGTTTGAAGTGGGATAGATTAAGGCGCTTGAATCGTTGGTTTCCGAATGGTCGTAAGACCCATTTTCGTCGTAAAAGTCACTACCTTCATCTTCAGAGTAACTAGCGCTCGAAGCGTCTTCATTCGATTCAAATCTATAAGCGCGCACGTAATAAAGTCCCCTGCCGCCTTTAATATAAGTGTTTAAATCGAGATAGCCGTAGTTTGTCGATGCAGCGTCTTCGAAATTAACGCTAGAAGTTTCTTCGAAGATTTCAGATACAGAATGCTCTAAGTCCGAGTAAATATAAGGTTTAGAAAAACTCTCGCTCTGAGCAAGTTTAGAAACTAACATGTTTGAGTTTGAGGGAAGTATGCGGGCAATCACATATTTGATTTTTTTAACATTTCTAGAAAGCACAGAAAGTTTATGCTCACCCGATAAGGTTAAAATGGACCCTTCGCTCATGAATAATAATTCCGGCGTGTAATTCGGAACTTGAACCACAGCTGAAAAAGTATCTTTAAGTGTGTAACCCCCAAGTCCTTTAAGTCCTTTTTTGATTGTCAGAAATAAATAGCGTTTAACTGGCACCGTTAAGCGAACACTATGTTCTGCATTTTGCGGTTCAATGCCAGGGATCAATTTCCATTCAAATGGCTCGGCGTTTTCTTTCATCGTGTTTTTTACTTTTTGTGTCACTTCTGATGGCGATGACCATTCGTAATTCTTAACTAGCTTTTTTGTGACAGGGTCTTCGAAATCTGCGGGCAAAAGTTGTAAAGACATGACTTCAGACAAACTTTGATTTTTAAGTTTAATTCCAGATTCAAAGACCAAAACTTGTTCAGGTTCAAATTTTTCATTTCTTGCAAAGATAACCTGAGGCGAGGTGATTTTTAAAGCGTCATAAATTCCTAAAACTTGAACGTCACTTGTAAGTTCTTTATTTAGACCTTGGCCACCGCGCTTAGACTGAAGCCCTTTGGACATAATTAATTTAGCGATATGATTTTCAGCGGGTAAACTTACATTTTCAGATTCGATGTAAATTTCGTCTAAATGTTTATTAAAATTAATACTATACTTTAAATTTTGTGCAGACTTCGATAAAAGCGAAGATTTTTCGCTTTGAAATTTTAAAGTGGTTTGTTTTTTAAATCCTTCAACATCTACCGGATAATTAGATTTAACATTGAAAACGATTTTTTTGCTTTTTTCATTTTTCGGGTCAATGTAAAATTCGCCCTTGGTCACTTCAAGCTTAAGCTCTGGTGTTTTAAACTTAAAGCTGTACTCTTCAAAAAGAATATGGGGAGCAAAGATTTTTTTGTCGAAGTAAACTTGGTAATCTTCGCCCACTCGCCAGTCCGTTTTAAAAGCCTCAGCACCTATTGGCATAAATTCGATAGATTTATCTGTCTTCCAGGTCCAAGTGCCATTTATTTTTGGGCTTATGGAAATGCCGTCTTTGATCGGTTGACCGATCTGATCCAAGGGCGCCACAGATTTTGTAAAGTATAAAGTAAATCCATAAACGCTACCGTCTAAGGCATTGGAAATTTCAGGGCCAGAAATCGAAGTGCTCGCATAGTCAGGTTTCGGTAATGTGTCGTAATAATGCTTTAATTTAAATCCGCCCCAAACTATAGATGTGACAAGAACTAAGGCTACCGTCGCCCATTGAATTGATTTTTTAGGGTTCGATCTAAGGGACTCCCAAACTTCATCGGTTTTTTTTGAAAGTTTTGAATCCTTCCATTTTGATCTTAGTGTCTTAAACCATTTCGGTGGGGTCCAATTTAGACTTCCGAATAAAAACCAAAGCCCAAAAATAAAATATCCTAACGCCTGTTTTATGTACTTAAACACTAAAGATATAAAGTTTGTGAGTTTGATTTTGATGGATTTCAAAAGCTGCGAATTCATACGACCCCTCGATATAAATTAGGTTTAGTGTGCGTAAGCATTCTGCGCATAAACCGTATTTTTAGAGTATATCATATCGGGGAGATTTAGATTTTGACAACACACGGCCATCATTTAAGTTTTTTCAAATGGCCGTTATTTTAAAAAAAGAATTTTAGCTGAAAATTTTTAGTTTAAAGAATTTAGCTTCAAGAATTTAGCTTATTGTCCCAACAATAATTGAATGGGTCCCGCATTAATATCGTTTTGTAAGTTATGGACAGTTCCATGAACTTTTGCAGAAGTATTTGATAAATTTCGTGCATCATTCACTCGGCATAAAGCCGTAAATCTATTTTGAATCACACTGTTTGAGCAAAAACGTTTTTGCGGCGCCATATAAAAACCGTAGTTTCTTGCCCAATTAAGTCGTTTCAATTCATCGCTTGGGGACACATACTTATTGTATTCAGCACAACTGTTTCGTGAAGCACAATCTTTTAAGTAAGTCTGGATTAATAATGGGTCAGAATCCACGCTTGTTAATTTTGCCATAAAGTTTAAAGCACTTAGAAGTTTGTAATCCGAATGCGCATATAAATCCATTCCACGATTTTGAATAAGTTCTGCCGCGGCCGTGATAAATCTAAGTTGCAGTAAGGAGTAAGTGATCCCCTTATTTTCGAACTTACGATAAAGATCACTCATGATGTGGTTGTTTTGATCAAAAAGGATACCATGGTCAATGATAGATTTAAACTCTTCTACGTTAGCGATTATGGAATGACCTTGAACAATCTGGTTCATCAATCGCCCAAAGTAACCGGCAATGATGTGGTTACTGCTGCATCTACGAATTTTTGAAGTACTTGGCGTCTCTATGATTTTTTGTCTGTGCTTTTCAATACATCGAGCTAAAATTGTATCTGGATTATAACCGTTAAGCATTTGTTGAAAAGCTTGATCTTCAGTTTGTGAATTGAGTTTATAATCAACAAATTTTAAAGCGAAAAAATCTATCAAGGACTCATTAATTTCGAAGGCCGATTGGTTAAATAAACGTTTAAAGCGCGCCTTGTTAGATTCAGTCCAGTTGGACCCGTTGATTGTACTGTCATTAATTAAGTAGGCGTTAAATAAAGGATGAAGAGCGCGAGTTAACACTAAGCCTCTGCCAGTATCCACTTGAGAATTCAAAACACCCTGATTTCGAAAGCTTAAGCCTTTAGCTGGCGTTAAATCAAAAGCTAATTGAGCAGTGGCTGAGGCTAAAACAGGATAAGCTCTGCAAGCTTTTTGTCTATATGCGTCTGCGGATTCTGAATAAGCAAAGAAGCGACATGCCATAGCGGTCTCTAAAACGAATTGCGAAAGCCCCATTGAAATATTTGATATCGATACGAAAGGACTTAAATAAGCCTCAATATCTTCTGCACCACTTCTAATTTTTTGAGTGTAGATATTTTGGTGCACAGATTTTAAAGCTCTGTAGGTATCGCCGTAATTAGATTCCACCGAAGCTAACTCGATCAAGCCACGTGTTTTATCCCTAAGATCAATAAATAATTCATCACTTCGCTGAAAATAAGATATTTTCCATTCTTTTAATCTTTGACTTTGACTTGCCTGTCTTAACTGGTCGAAATTTTCAGAAGAGTAGGTATAGGCATTCACATTTTGTGCGCTTATAAACAGTAGCAAAGTGATAAACAACTTTTTCATGATCCCCGCCTTACCTTTCATTTTTCGACATTCATCTTGCACGCGGTAAGTAGAGATTTTTGGATTATCAAAACGACCCATAAAACTGGCTCAAAATAAGATTTTTTTGAAACTTTTTTTGAAATTCATCACACTTAAGCAACAATAATTATAAAGGCTTACTCAATCCCCTAAAACGTTCTAAAATCATTTTACAACTTTGAACGGCTAAACCTTGAAAATTTAAAACACCTTGCTCATCAATAAACAAAAGCGTTGGTGTGCCTTCAATTTCAATTTCACTTTCGAAATCTTTAGAGGCTAAAACTTGTTGGGTTATGAATTTACTAGGCTTTAATTCTTTGGAAAGCTTTTCTCGGCTGCCGTTAATTCCTACGGCGACCACAGAAATATCTTTTGGCAAACACTTAAGGTCCTTGAATTGGGATCGACAACTTTGACAGTCAGGTTGAAAAATAATCCATAGGGATTTCTTGCCTATCAGATTAGAAGTTTTAAAAGACCCAAAATCCTTTAAATTTTTGAAATTCAAGTCATACAAATTTGTTGCTACAGGCTTGGCCTTTAAGGAACCCATAGACATCAGGTGTAAAGAAATTATTAGAAAAAAATATTTTTTTATATTTAAAACCATCTTAATATTGACAATAACAGCTAATGCAATAATATTGCAATAGTGATTTCAACACTAAAAGGGTGGAATATATGACTATTAAATTTTTACAGAAATTAAAAACAATAATTTTAGTTTCTATTTTAAGTTTTACGGGGTCTTTTGCTTTCAGCGAGACTTTACCCCTTGAAACCGCTGAAGCGAGATATTTCTTGGGAAGCGTCGAAGTGACGATTTCAAATCGACCCGTCAAAACCATTCAAACCCCGTGTTACGTTCAAGTAGAGAATTTACTGGTGTCTGCAGGATCTGCCACCGAGAACCTAAGCCCAGAAATAAATGTGCAAGCTTATTTAACACTTACCCATCTTGTTGATGGACCTGAGGCCGATGAAAATGGCTTTGAATGGGTCACCGTAGAAAGTCGTAAAGCTTTGCTCATGGCAGCAAAGGACAAAATTCCTTTTTATAGATACAGAGCTTCTGAACCTGCATCCAAAGAGCCTATTCGAGACTTAACACTTTTACTTGATTCAGCATTGCAACCCAACTTATTTGGAGTTCAAGTCCAGCATGGAAATCACGGAGACAATTTACTATGTATGGATCTTGTTGAGCAAAAAACAAGTGGTGAAATCGATGCCTTTCTTGACGCCACACAAATCCTATTTTCAGAACACGATGACCATTCACACGAACACTAGACGTGAAGCTTAAACCGACGACTGCTCTGATCATCACACTTATGACAATGTCCCAGCTCGGCTGGGCACAGGTCGTAGAAAAAACGACTGACAAAATAACCGTCGAATCCAAAAAACAATACTTAGATTCTCACCGCCATGACACCACAGAAAAAGTGGAAGTGTTAACAAAAGATCGGATCGAAAAATCCAACTCCACATCTTTAAACGAAGCCATTGATCGCATGCCTGGCATTGATAGCCAAGATTACTGTGTGAACTGTGGGGCCAAGCGAATCAGTATCAATGGTCTTCGTGGTGATCACACTTCAGTTTTAATGGACGGCATTCCACTTTACTCTGCGGTCTCGTCAGTTTATGGGTTTGACGCCATACCAATGCTTTCTGTTGAAGAGATTGAAGTCCGCCGCGGCACCGGAAGCTCTTTGATAAATCCTGAAGCCATTGGCGGCACGATCAATATCATCACTTTAATGCCAAAAGAATCAGGCACGAAAGCCAGTGTATCTTACGGCACTTACAACTCACAAAATTTAGATTTTCTTCATAATTTTGTGAGTGAAAACTACAAGCTATCCTTAGGCGCAGAGTACAATTCCCAACAAGAGTGGGACACAGACGATAACAATTTCGCAGAAAGTCCGTGGAAGCAAAGATACTCGCTTTTTGCAAAACAAACGATTGATTTATCAAATAAAATCCAGTGGGCCACTAGAGTTAGTTACGTGAATATGGAGATCGTCGGCGGAAACACCGAACAGTTCAAACTTCGTGGACCAATTTCCATTCAAGCCAGTGATACGGATTTTGTAGATGGCGATGTACGAAAAGATTTTATTGGCGATATTAAAGTTATTTCAGAATATGTAGGTGTCGAAAGGTCAGAGGCAACTTCAAAACTAATTACAATTATTGATTCTGAAAATTCCTTAGAGTTTAATTTAGCAGGGGCAGTTTATAATCAAACTTCTTACTACATGCACGCTTTTGATTATTTAACGGAAGACATTACTTTGTACTCTGACATCAAATGGAAACACCAATTGACTGACGATCAAACCTTTATGCTAGGTATGTCTTACAGAGATGAACGCTTAAGATCTGAATCCGAAGTGATGTACGAAACTAATAACGTTCCAAAAGACAATTTTGATTTTAAGGCCTATTCTTTATTTGCCCAACATGAGTGGTTTTTACCTTACAACCTTGAGTTGTCTTCGGCTTTAAGATTAGAAAGACTTAGAAACACGTGGACTTTTTTAGGAGATTTAGATGAAGATATTATTTCTCCAAGAGTGATGTTAAAATGGGAGCCTAACGAACACTTCAGTCAGCAATTAGCTTATGGATATGGTTACCGTATGCCGCTGACTTCCATCGAATCTGCCCATGGGGCCTATGATGGGTTCATCGTCGACATCAATCAACTTGAAAAGTCTCACTCCCTAGTTTACTCCGTCAGTTACAACACACCCAAGTACTACATCACCCCTAGCCTTCATTACACCCACTTAAAAAACATGGCTTATCCAAAAGATCCTGCAGTGGCGCATTCTGGCCCGCTTACGTTTGTGAACGACACTGAAAATCACGACATTATGGTGTATGATATTTTGACGGGTTATAAACCCACTGAAGCGTGGCTGATTGAACTGGGTTACGAAATTTACGACTATCCCGAGTCTTACAAAGAAAAATTACCTACAGCAGCGATCGAGCAAAGATTAAATGTCCGTGCAGAATACGAAGTCAAAAATGGTTTTGGTTTTATTCTAAACGGATCTTGGATAGGCTCCCGAGACATCAGCAGATATTATCAGTACGAGGATCATTTCAACGTTAGCGATGGTCTACTTGGTGTCTCTGAGCCTAAGTTTCAAGTGGCCCCAAACTATTGGCAGTGGGATTTAAGTGTCACTAAAAAAGTTAATAAAATAGACTATATGCTAAGCGTTCAAAATATTTTTAACTACACACAAACCAAAGCCGGCGACAGTCCCGCTATGTGGCACTTCCATGACGGTCACACACATTTAGATAATAGACATGTTTGGGGTCCAAATCGTGGACGAGAAATCAATTTGAAGATGACTTATAATTTCTAAACCAAAAATCAAAGATTAAATAAAAGATTAATAAATGTCTTAAGAAACTAATCCCAATCTTTCAATTAAAACTTTAGTAAAGCTCGTAAGAACCTTTTGTTTTTAAAATTTCATTCAATTCTGTCAGCGTGTACTGTTTGTCGCCTTTAACTTCGAAGGAAATTTCACCAAGTTTTACTTTGCAATTCTTCATTCCTGGCAACTTGCAAATTGAGGCTTTGATGGTTCTGACACAGCTTGAGCAGTGCATGCCCTTGATTTTATAGGATTGTTTTTCGGCCGCAAAAACAAAGCTAGAAGTTAAAATAAAAACTAAGATTAAAAATGATTTTATAGATGTTGATTTCATAAAAAGATAATAACCTACATTTTTAAACTAAGCCAACTGATCTTGAATTAAAAACTGTCTAAGCTGGTTCGCCACTGGCCCGGGTAATCCCCCGTTGATCTTTTTGCTTTCAATTGTGGTTACAGAAATGACATCTAGAGTTGTGCCTATCATCATGACTTCTTTAGCCTTGTAAAGGTCTTCCAAATTCAAATTCTTCTCGCCCCTGGATTTGATCTCAGGTATTTTTTTGGACAATTCAAAAGCCCTTTCCATGGTCGTTCCCAGAAGAATGTTGACCTTTACTGGTTTTAAGAGTTGGTTGTCTTGAGTTAAAACAATTAAGTTTTCCGTGCTGCCTTCGGTGATAAAACCTTCGGGGTTTACACCCACTGTAAAGTCTACGCCAGCATCTACCGCTTCTTTTTTCATTAAAACATTTTGTAAGTAGTTACAGCTTTTAATCTGCGCAAGCCAGGGCTCTTTGGGATTTATTTTAGACACTTTAAGACTTACGCCCTTCGAAATTTTTTCTTCTGTCACTGGCGTAAGCTTTGTGACGATCAAATATATTTGGGTACCTAATGTATCGTAAGGACTTGGCGAAAAGGATCCGGGACCACGACTTAAAAAAAGTCTTAAGATTGCATCTTTTAAGCCAGAAGCTTTAAGTGTTTGATGTAGGATATTTAAAACTTCGTTGCGCTGAAATGTATTTTTTAATGAAATCGCCTTAGCAGATCTATCCATACGATCTAAATGCTCTTGCACTAAATAGATCTTTTCATTAATCACTTTCATAGCTTCAAAAACAGCGTCACCCCTGTGAACCTGATGATCGTCTACAGGCACTAACATTAAGTTCGGGTCTGTCACAATGGCATTCCACCATGACGAGTACATCGCCAGATAATTCGATCTTGAGTGAAGTTTTTTTTCAGTTAAAGTTTGCAACCATTCTTTTTGATTTAAGACTTTAATGTCTTGATGTTCCATGCTGACCTCTGTTTTTTTGATGATGAACTTAGTGTACGACAGTACATCCCACCACTTAAATACTAGGCGTATCATCTGGACTTAAGTTAGCATTTTAGTCTTTAAATAGAAGATTATGAGTAGTGTTTGGCTTGTTGAATATAAAGCTGATACTTGTGTTTTCCTTGTGTTTAAGTTGCACATCTATGAAAATTCTACAGTTCGAATCCAACTTAGAAAGTATACCGCTTTTTTTACTCCACTTAAGACGAAAATCATTTTACAAAGTAGGTACAAAAACTTGTTACCCATAAGTAAAATTATAGCTAAAATTCGTCAACAGGACAAATTATGAAAAGATCATTATTTATGAACATTATTTCCATTTTCTTTTGTAATTTAATTTTCATTTTTATGAATTTGAACTTGCAGGCCGCAAACACCTGTAATGAGTATTTGGCGGAATCTAACTTTTCCGTTGAACGCGTAAAATTTTTAACCGAATCCGAAGATATTTCTTTTGAAACTCATTTCGATAAGTTAAGAGCTATGGATGCTCTTTATTCTAAGATCAATAAAGACCCTGAAAATGTGATTTTGCGTAGGGCCTATGTTTCAGTTTCCAACATGTTGGATCGAAAAAGCGTATATTTTGCCAAAAGACATTTAGAAGTTTTGGCTAAATTAATTTCCATTGAAGGTACGTCAGAGCAAAATTTAAATTTGCTTTATGATTCGTTGATCGAAAATAAAAAATTCGTAGATGCCCAAGATATCGCCAAGATGTTGATTGCAAAGCATCCGCAGAATTTAGAGTATATGACATTTCGGCTGTATGCTTTAAAGCGACAAGAAAAATTTCTAGATGTGATCCAAGATGCGCAACCTATTTTGTTGCTAAACCCCGAACATTTGCCAACTTATGATTTGTTGATTGCAGCACATACTGGGCTAGCACAGAGGGTGAAGAAAAATAGCGGCGAATATAATCGCCAAATGACAGCAGCCCAAGACATACTTAAACAACTTGTTCGCCAAAATTTAGCAGAACAAAGACATATAATTAAATTAGGCGAAATTTTATACTATTTCGAACACTATCAAAAAGTTTTAGACTTATTTGAGCAAGCGGCCTTTTTGGAAATTGAAATTGATCAAACACAAGAGAGCATTCTTAAAATTCGCGCTCTCACAAGACTTCTTTATTTTGATGCTGCTGAGATTTTGTTAGAAGAACTACACGAGCAATTTCTTGATACTCCTTACATCCAAAATTTAAAAAACTGGTTTCGTGCAGAAGTGACGAAATATAACCGTGAGCAATATCAAATAAGAATCAGTGAATCGGAAAGGTATAATTCAGTTAATCCCGAAGGCGATGCAGGTTCAGAATAGATTTAGCTTATCAAATTCATAATCAGCGAACTCTTGAACTGCCCTATTAATTTCATATTTTGTCATATTTTTAACTTTAGCTTCTTAAAAATCATAAAAATTGCTTTTTTTATGATTTACAACTATTTCAATTTCAAGATCAAGAAATTTATCTTAAAAATTGGGGAAGCGGGGGCTTTAAGATGACTCAAAAATTAATTTCTATAACTCTATTCGTTCTGACACTAAGTTTTTTTGTATCAACAGCGCACGCCGAATTGATCGAATATAAAATACCTCACCTAGTCTATGATACGGAAACTGGCGAACTTAGCACTTATGAATTTGCCATCCAAGATCGACAAGTCATACCCGATGTTTTTTTGCCAACGGGTTTATCTAAAAATGACATTCTGTTACGACAATCTGAAAATCGTCTTTTGATTTACACAAAGTACGACTTTTACTTCTTCACAAAGACCAGTGAAACTTTGTGGGAGTACGTCCTCATGAGTCCGAATAGTTTCGCGCGAACGAATCGACATAAATCTGACAAGATTTCCTTTTTTGTGATGGAAGAATTTGGAATTTATATTTTTATGTCTACGGTCAGTTCGATCAATGCACATGGAAACTCTTTTGTAGTGAATAGTCCATTTTATTCAGATAAAGAGCGTGAACAAGTTATGGATTTAATCGTCCGCTGGTTAGAGTCTGCTAAAAGTAGTATCGATTTTAGGACATACTTTAGAAATAAACTTCCAGGGATTCACAATAAAGTTTCGAAACTTATTGCCCAAGAGCAGGCAAAACACGGTTCTGTTAAAAATCTTCCGGCCGTCATTCCGCAACCTCCTAAAGCCCCAGGTAGTGAAAAAGACGAGCAATCAGCTCAACCAACGATCACAACGAAAGGCGAAGACGGACAAACCACGGATGCTTGGTCGGTCGCAAACGCTTTTACCACAGACCACATTGAGGAGACCTTAGATTTTACGTACACAGATGTTCCAGAATTACGGGCCATCGAAGACCAGATCCTTCGAAACTTTATACAGTTTGAATTAGGCAGTGTTAAACTATTAGCCCCCGCAGGTGTTGGTAAAACCTATCTTATGAAGCGAGTTGCTTACCGCTTTAGAGTTGGGGATGTTCCCAACATTCTTAAGGATTATAAAATCCGAGGATTTACCGGGGCTTCTATAGATGCAGGGACGAAGTACGTAGGTACCTTGGAAGCTCGTGCTCAAGCCTTAGTTAAAATTTCTAAAGTTGAAAAAATCATTTGGTTTGTAGATGAAGCCCACACTTTAAGTGGCGTAGGTACATCTGAAAGTCGTAAATCAAACTTAATGCAGATTTTAAAACCTGGGTTATCAGATGGTTACATAAAAATGTTAATGGCCAGTACTCCAAAAGAATGGAACGACAACTTCGCAAAAGATACCGCACTTAATAGACGCCTAGGCGAAGTTAGAATTTCAACACCTAATCAAGAAACTTTAACTAAAATCATCAACAACTGGGTGTCTTCTAAAGGCTTAGAACCCTTAACCGATGATGTTTTAAAAATGGTGATTTTTTATTCTAACGAATTCGGGATCGAGGGTGTCCAGCCTTCGAAGGCCACCAAATTATTAAATTCCGTTTACTCTTTTTATCAATTCGAAAACACAACAGGGACCGTTTCACTTCAGCTTCTTAAAAAAGCGGTTCAATCTCTATACGGCGTTGATCCTGCGGAACTAGATTTTGATCGAAGAAAATATAGATACGGAAGACTTGTTGAAGAGTTAGATAATTTAGTCGGCCAGGAAGAAGCCAAAGCAGCCATTTTGGAAAGAGCTCGACAAATCATGAGTGGAATTTATGATAGGACAAAACCTCGTTACCGTTTATTGTTTTCAGGACCTAAAGGCCAAGGTAAAACTGAAATTTTAAGACTGCTCGCAAAAGCTTACGACCAGACGGAACCCCACCGCGTTGTTATGAGCGACTTAACTTCCCCCTACATGGTCGATGAACTTAAAACTAGAATAGGAAATATTCTTCAAACTAACCCCATGGCCATCATCTTTTTTGACGAACTTGAAAAAGCTCACCCTGCAATTCAAAGGGTTCTTATCAGCGTCTTGGATAGCGGCGAAGTGACTTACACTTCTAGACACGGGGGCGAAGTCACGATCATTACTTTAGCTTTAAAAAATTCATCTATCTTCGCATCTACAAATGCAGGATCGGACTACATTACAAAATTATCTAGCGGTAAAGGTGCTATTGGGTTTGGTCCGCAAACTCAGCAAAAAATGAACCCAGCTGAACTTCGAAAGCAAATCATAGCTGACGGTGTTGATGAGTTCGTTTTAGATCGAATGGACGGTGTTGTTCCTTTTGATTATGCAAACATTGAAGAGTTTTCGATCATCATACATAAACAGATTTTAAGTATTATAAAGAACTTAAAAGACATTAATAAACTTAATGTATCCATTCCTGACCTTGAAGGCCTATCCAATCAGTTAGCAGAACTTTACTACACTCCAGAACCTTCGATACGGGACATTGAGCGTTTAATTGAATCAAATATCAGACGACCCATTGCAAATTTAATTTTTGACTTAGAATCTACGGACATTGATATTGAGCTTCGATTTGAAAACCGAGAGATGGTGGCCGTTGCTACTTCGGCCTCGCGTACGGATCAATTAAATAATCAATGTGAATCCTTTTTGGTAGCACCTTAATAAGAATCAAAAAAGGTACCGGTGACTGTCCCTGTATTTGCAAATTCGTGACAGTCAGAATAATTTCCAGCCGAATAAACAGCATCAATATCGTGATCTAAAACAGTGACCGGTGGAGCTTTACTCGTCAAAGCCATTTGGTTATTTCGAACGTCGGTCGCGTTAACAAGAGGATCACAATCTGCATAACTAAATAAGCTTGGGTATGTGTATGCTGGGTCTGTAAGAATAGCATTTATGCCTGACGAATTTGAATATTGAACGGCAGCAATTGCACTAGACCTTAAGCTAAATACAGAATATCTAGATACAAATCCACCGCCATTCGAATGACCGACTGGAAAAAGTTTTATGTTCGATGGAAATCCCAAATGAAACAACAAGGTATCAATATTTTGAACGTCCGCGTTTGACGACGTATTAGTGGCAGACCATTGTTTTGTAGTTCGATCAACACTTGTGGGGCAAACAAACCCATAACCTTGATTAGATAAGTTATTTAAAAATGCTACCTTGTCTCCAGACGTCCAACCTTGAGCACTTCCACCAGTGCCGTGCAGGCATAAAACAATCCCTTTCGTGTTTTTAAAACTATAATAAGTCAGGCCATAAGGAATCACATTTTCTAAAAAAAATTCAGGATTAGAAATACTGCCTTTAGACAATTTACTATCGCAACTAAGAAGTGGTGTGATAAAACTTAAAAGGATAAGAAACTTGCGAAACATCTGTTTATTGTCTTTCATTTTATATTTGAAGTAAAGTTGGACAAATCAAAGCTTTAACAAAAAGTTTGCAAAACCCGCATGAATTAAAAAAGTACTACCGTCGCCTTTAAGGATATTACTATTCATATAACCAAAATCTACTGACAGGCGTGAAGCTATTTGTTTGGTAACCCCTAAAAAGATCCTATTTTGGTCATATCCAGCATTAATTTTTGAAAATCCTGTACTTTTAGAGTCATCAATATTGAACATAATTTCGTCAATTAAAAATGGGCTAAACCCATAAAAATTTTGTTTGGTTTGTAATCGGAAAGCAAAACGTATACGACTTAAGACCTGACTATCGTCTGTTCCATTAATGATTGAGTTTCTACGAATTCTTTGTTCTAAACGAATTCGAAGCTGATATTCGAAAAGACTTAATTCCTCAAAAAATTGAACTTGTTGCCAAAGTCTTCTTTCGATTTCAGCGAAGTCATAAGCGTGTTGAGAAAAATATCCTAAAGTGAATGAAAACTTAGAATTATACTTATATGTTAGAGCTGGGCGCAGAATACTGACGTCGTTTCGGCTTAAGTCATTAGAATGTCTGGGTTGATATTCTAATGATACAGAAAGGGGGTGATCTTTTTCAATGATTGGTGATGTTAATACCGTCTGAATCCAAATTTGCTGGTCTTGCTCAGCAGCAGATACCGAATTCGTAAAGCTCAAAAAAACCAAAAGCGAAATATATTTTTTAAAAATGTTGATTCTTAAAAAAAATATACAAACACAATAAGGATCTTTTTTAGACTGCTTAATCATATTTTTTGTCCTACTTTGTGCCTTATTAAAAAATTTGAGGATGAAAAAGACTCACAGTTTGCTTCATCAGCATAGCAGAGTCTATTTGATAATATAAGCCGGACTATTAAAGCTTTTCCCGCATGAGCTTCCAGGGCTCATTTAGATTCAAATTTTTGACAGAAACAGCAATTTAAATTAATTTGAAGTTTCATCCGATAAGAGTATTATAGAAGAGTGTTGGAACGGCGTTTTATGAAATTCATAATATTAATATTTTCTACCTTTATATTTTTAAGTCCAGCTTCCCGACATATTTCTCATGAAACTGAAAATGTTATTTCTGATACATTGAGTTTTAATAAGAGCACTATTTTCCCATCTGTAACAGTCTTGCTTTCTGAAGGCATTGAAGAGTTTAAAAAAAAGAAACTTGTTTTACAATTTTCTTTTAATCCTTTTGTTTTAAGAACTGTAGCAGCTTTTGATTGTGTTGATTTTTTTGTCTTCCAGCGCCCATTTATTACTTTCAAGGATCATATTTTTAACATTTCTCTTTTCTTTTCTAGTCTGCACCAAAATAGTCCCCCTATTTTATAATCTAAAAAAATACATTTTATTCTAAGCTCTCGAAACCATTTTAGAAAAAGCAAAACTTTTTCACAAAAAAATTTTGGTAAAGAAGTCAGCTTATAAAATTTCAACTTTGATACCCTTTATTTCGTTAAAATTTTTGCAAAAATTAATTTGCATTAAAAAGCGGAGATTTCACTTGAGTTCACAGAAAGAGATTAATTCTTATTGGTTTTTTAATTTTCAAGAAGCTAAAAAAAATATACTTCCGGGATTTATTGTTTTTTTAATAGCCCTACCTTTGTCAATTGGCATAAGTGTAGCTTCAGGTGCACCGCCAACGGCAGGGCTTTTATCGGCAATAATTGGCGGAGTATTCGCCTCTTTTGTAAGTGGAAGTTATGTCACAATAAGTGGGCCGGCGGCAGGTCTTATTGTGGTAATATTAGATGCGGTCACATCACTTGGCGGTGAAGATTTAAACATCGGTTTTAGACGTGCTCTAGCAGCCATTGTTATTGCCGGTCTTTTACAAATCATTTTAGGCCTTATCAAAGCCGGTCGCTATGCCGGCTACGTACCAACACATGTTCTCCAAGGGATGCTTTCGTCGATCGGTATAATTATTATTGTGAAGCAAATTTTTGTGCTTGAGGGACTTTCTCCTAAAGCCCATAGCATCTTGCTTCAAATCATCGAAATTCCAAGCCGAATCACAGAAAATAATTTGGAAATTTTTCTTATTGGTGTGGTCTGTTTGTCTGTTGTTATTGTGGTCAATCTGTTTCCAAAGATTAATAAAGTTGTACCTGCTCCTTTATTTGCAATCATCATTGGTTATTTCACTAGCTTAGCTGTCGATCTGGCTCATCCCCACGAAGTCGAACTCTTCAGCCAACATTTTGAAATTGGACCCAAATATCTACTTAAAGTTCCAGTTAATTTATCTGAATATTTTATTTCGCCTCTTTTTGACAGATTTTTGACAACAGAGTTTCTAATTGCAGTCATCGCCATTACTTTGGTTGGATCTATTGAATCTGTTTTAAGTACAGCCGCAGTCGATAAAATTGACAAACAACATCGCGAATCAGATTTAAATATGGATCTCATTTCTAAAGGACTATGCAATTCCTTATTAGGACTTATTGGTGGGTTACCTATCATCTCAGAAATCGTTAGAAGTTCTGCTAATATCAATAGTGGAGCCACGGAAAGATGGTCGAATTTATTTCACGGATTATTTATCGCTGTGTTTATTGTGTTTGCTACAGGTTTTTTAAATCAAATTCCACTTGCAACATTTGCTGCAATCTTAATTTTTGTAGGATTTAAATTAGCAAATCCTATTCAGATAAAAAATATTGTTAAGACGAGTTTATCTGCATCCATAGTATTTTTTGGCACTGTTTTGACTGTTTTAGGAACCGATCTATTAGTTGGAATATTAGTCGGAATTTTACTAAATTTCATTTTAAATTTGATGAAAACAAAAAGTTTGAAAAATCAATTTTTGTTAAAAATGAGTTCGAATTTGGATAAGAATATTCTAAATATAAATCTTCATTCTGAATGTCTTTTCACGAACTCTTTAAAACTTAAGGATGTATTAGAATCAAGTTTAGTTCCGAACATTAATATAAATTTTAACAATCATTACGTAGATGCTTCAACACAGGAAATGGTTCAAGTTGTAAAACATAAACTCTCACTTAGAAGTATTAACCTAGTGTTTAAAAATATTCATCTTTCTAAAGCCACAGGTGGGCATTGATATGAGAAATCTGTTCACTTTAACCCTTTGTCTCTTAAGCTTAAAGGCCTTAGGGGCAGGGCCCGAACACAAATTTTACGGTTTCGTAAAAGCAAGTGCTTTGGTTTCCACTAAAGCCGTAGATTCTTTCGGTCGTTCAAATCTAGTGGCACACACGTCTGCTGGTAATCCGGTCTTGTCGTCAAACCCTGATAAACCAAGTCAAACATTTCAAGTTCAACAGTCTCGGCTTGGGCTTGAGTCCCTTTACAGCGAAAACCTAAAAAGCTTAATCGAATTTGATTTCTTAGACTTTTCTAAATCGTCACCTACGGTAGCCTCGCTAGTTCGGCTTCGAAGAGCTTTAGTGAATATCAAGAAAAATTCTTGGACTTTTAATATTGGTCAAGATTGGGATTTGTTTTCACCGCTTGCTCCTCATTCTTACAATTTAATTGGACATTATTTTTCTTCCGGCGATTTGGGATTCATGCGAATACAAGCTCAAGTTCTAAAAAAACAAGGGAACCTTGAACATGCAATAGCTTTAGGGTTTCCAACGTATAATAATCAAATTTCAGAATCTACGCCTGAGTATTCTTTGCTGCCAACATTTGCTGTACGCGAAAGTTTGAAATTAAGAAATGTCACGTTAGGAACGTCAGGGATAATTGGTCATCTTAAGGACTTTAATACTCAAAAAAACCTAACGCCATATGCTGTAAATCTATTTGTTTCTCATAATTCTCCGGGTTTTGAGCTTCAATCTGAAGCTTATTGGGGAACGAATGTAGACAATTTAAGTTTGCAAGGCTTATCGTATTCCCCAACTTTAGATAAAATCGAAGAGTATGGTTTTTTAATAACTTCCAAATTCAAAACGACTAAACATGGATACTGGATAGGATATGGTATGGCCCGAATTACATCAGACACTCAAGACAATGTCTTGCCTTCATACACATATAATGCAACAACCCCCGTTCTTGGATTAGCCGCAGGAAAGTCGACAGGGATTGGTCTTTTAAGTAACCAAACTTTTAGACTAGGTTATGATTATTCCTTCCATGAAAAAGTAAAATTTTATTTTGAAGTTTCACATCTCTTATCTACACATAAACTTGATCCCGCAGATAGTAGTTTGAACCCAAGGCGTTCATCCGATGTATTTGAGCTGGGAATTAAAATGGAGATTTAAATATGCAAATTCTTAAAACTGAATCCAAAAGTCCAATTGATCTTGCTATTGATGAAATAAAGCACTACCTACCTAGTCAAGCACCGCTGAAAGATTTTATTCATCATAATACTCTTCACGCATTTCAGAATTACGAATTTCACCAGGGAATACAGCTAAGTCAAAAAGTTTTTGGTTTCAAAACGTACTTAGAAATCTGTGAGTATCAGAAGTTATTTCATGAAAATAAAATTTCAAAAGAAATTATCTTTAACGAAATTAAGATTAAAGATTTAGACTTGAGTTTTTTTGATTTCATGATTGATCCCGGGCTCAAGTTTGACATTCAACCTAAAGTTGGACGCATCCGACAGATGTGGGAAAAGATTTACAATATTGATATGGATATACAAACTTATCCTTTATTATTTAAATATATTTGTAACTATTTAGATCAGGGAATTTCTCAGATGGGATTTCCTTACCCTGAACTTAATTTTTTTGAGGCTTTAAAATCTATAGACAGATCCAGCAAAAAAACGGTGCTATTTTCAGATAAGGGACGTGCACGGAAACTTTTGCACTCAGAATCCACTTCAATTAGCGATCTTTTAAAAATTCTAATTAAAAATGAAAGTTTTCATAAAAATTATCTTTTTGATCAGCAAATGAGTCATCCAGGATGGTCTGGTTTAGTCGCACAGATCGAGTCCGATCCGAACAGCCTTATCCTTAAACGATTTATTAATTTAAAAGATATCATTAAGCTAGAGCTCTTATTAGAAATTGATTTTTTGGATCATTTCGTTGGAGAAAAAAACTGGCAACCTCTAGACTCAATAGATCCTAACTTGGCTGAAGATCTTTTTGCATTATCAGCTCCAACAAAGGCAGAAATCGCTTTGGAAGTTTTCCAAAAATCTTACGAGAAAACGTATTATGACCAAGTCCTCACGTCTTTAAATGTTAATTTAAAATCGAAAAACAAATCAGATTTAGTAAATCAAAGTAAAGTTCAAGCTTTGTTTTGTATTGATGATCGAGAGTGTTCTTTACGACGTTATTTAGAATCCAGTGAAATGCAGGTTGAAACTTATGGAACCCCAGGATTTTTTGGATTTGAATTTTATTTTCAGCCGGGTAACAGTAAAAATATAACCAAGCTTTGTCCTGCACCAGTGACACCAAAATTTTTAATTAAAGAAATCGGAACAAGTTCATCACCACTAAAAGATATGCATCTGAAATCAGAAATGAGTTCTATTCTTCAAAGTTGGGTGCAAACTCATATCTTGGGATATATCTCGGCCTTTAAACTTTTATTAAATCTATTTAGGCCTGAAATTACTCCAGGATCAGCTATCGCTCGAAATCATATGGATCAAATATCGAACCTTACGCTTGTACACGACCAACACCCCTTTTTTGAAAATGGGTTACAAGTTGGTTTTACTGTTGAACAGATGGCGGATCGGGTTTCGAGTGTATTAAAAAGTATAGGGCTTGTGGAAAATTTTTCTGAGCTTATTTACATCGTGGCCCATGGGGCAAGTAGCGTTAACAATCCCCATTACTCGGCTTATGACTGCGGGGCTTGTTGCGGAAGACCGGGATCTGTGAATTCAAGAGTATTTGCGGCAGCTGCCAACACCGAAAGTGTCCGCCAAATTTTAAAAGATAGAGGATTAAATATTCCTGGATCTTCTTATTTTATAGGTTGTCTTCACGATACAACGCGGGATGAAGTGGAATTTTTTGACGAAAACATGATTCCTGAAAAAAATTTAGAAACTCATGAAGCGTTCAAATCTAACTTAATTCAATCTTTAGCTATGAACTCTAAAGAACGCTCAAGACGTTTCTATAATTTAGATCCCAATGAATCTTCAGAAGCTTTAAATTATAAAATAAAAAAAAGGTCTGTCTCTTTATTTGAACCCCGTCCAGAATTAAATCACGCAACCAATACGCTCTGTCTGGTTGGTCCCCGCCATTTAAGTAAGGATATTTTTTTAGATCGACGCTCTTTTTTAAATTCCTATAATCCAGAAATTGATTCCGAGGGAAACCTTCTAGAAGGAATTTTAAATGCTGCAGCCCCAGTGTGTGGGGGCATTAATTTAGAATATTACTTTTCTAGAGTAGATAATAACAAGCTTGGCGCTGGAACGAAGCTTCCCCACAACATTATGGGTCTTGTTGGCGTAGCTAACGGCCTTGAGGGTGACCTTCGCCCTGGCTTACCTAGTCAGATGATTGAAGTTCATGACCCCCTTAGACTTTTAATTGTTGTTTACCAAAAACCAGATTTCATCCTTGATGTGATAAAAAGAAAAGATGCAACATTCGAGTGGTTTAAAAATGAGTGGGTTAACTTAGTCGCTATCGATCCAAAATCCCATATTTTTTATATTTTTGAGAAGGGAAATTTTAAGGAATATGAATTCACTTCTGGCTATATTGTGCCGGAAAATTCATTAGAAAACTTAATTTTGTCTACTCGAGAAAACATAAAACCTAATCTTATCAAGGATGCGAAATGAACAATCTAGTTTTATTCATATTTATATTTCCATTTTTAAGTTTTATTTTATCACTCATTTTACCTCAAAATGAAAAAGTTATTTCAAGGTGGGCGCTATTTGCGGCGTCAATTAATTTGATGGCAAACCTTACCGCTTTAATCCTATTCACGGCGAGCGCGTTTGAACCTGTTTTCGTAAGGACTGGTGCAATACTCGAGTCCCATGGCTATAGTTTTTTTGCTGCACTTTATTTAGACTATGTAAGTTTGATATTTATTTTGTTAGGAAGCTCGGTCACTTTTTTGATCACTCTTTACAGTCGATTCTATATGCATAGTGAAAACGGATATAAAAGATTCTTAAGTACAATTTTATTTTTTTACTTCGGATTTAATACTGTCATTCTAGCCGGAAACTTTGAAAGTCTTATGGCTGGCTGGGAAATATTAGGCTTATCTTCTTTTTTATTAATTGGTTTTTATCAAAATCGTTTTTTACCCATTAAAAATTCACTAAAAATCTTTTCGATCTATAGAATTGGCGACATCGGTCTTATTCTGGCCGCATGGTCTTGTCACATTCTGCTTGAAAAAAATATTTCTTTTGATCAATTTTCGAATTTAGAATCTTTAAATATTTCATTAGGTCACAATCAGTTCCTTGCTTTCTTTCTAGCTTTTTGTTTGATACTGGCGGCTTCAGTAAAGTCAGCCCAGTTTCCATTTTTCACATGGCTTCCGCGTGCAATGGAAGGTCCGACACCCTCCAGTGCCATTTTCTATGGATCCTTATCTGTACACATGGGGTGTTATATATTGATTCGAACATCAGCGTTGTGGCAGGATCAGATTTTAGCAAAGGCACTTATTTTTATAATTGGTGGCATCACTGTGTTTATGTGCCAAAGCACTGCAAGAGTTCAGTCTACGATAAAAAGCCAAATTGCTTACTCATCACTTGTACAGATCGGCTTAATTTTTATTGAAATTTCTTTTGGTCTAATTCCTTTAGCCTTGGTGCATCTCATAGCAAATTCTTTTTTACGAACATATCAATTATTAATTTCTCCTTCCGTAGTTACTTACTTAATCAAAGAGCAGTTTTACGATCCTAAACAGAACGAATATTACACGAAAAATTTTTCTAATTACTTTTTAAAAAGATTTTATGTCAATTCAGTTAAAGAATGGAACATTGATCATATTCACGATAAATATTTGTGGCATCCATTAAAAGTTTTAGGACGAATCTTTAGTTCCTTATCAACGGGAAATTATTTTGCGCTCATGTTTGGGTTCTCAGGTGTCCTAGTGGCATTAGGACTTTATCGACCCGAGTTAAGCACCTTTATTGTTTTTGCAATGACATTTATTGGTCTTTCTTTTGGACTTAGGGCCTTTGCTGAAAAAAATAACGCTATTTTTGCGTGGAATCTTATTTTTTTAAATCACCTTTGGGTCGGCATAAGCAACAAGATGCTTACCGTTCATAATACAGATCTGATTATTTATTTGAGTGGCATTTTACCGAGTTGGATTATTGGTTATATTTTACTAAGCTACTTAAAAAATCAGAAGAATGACCTTCATATAAGAACACATCAAGGACTAAATCAAAAATATGAAAAGTTAAGTTTATTATTTTTATTTTGTTGTTTGGGCCTTTCGGGTTTCCCTATATCGCCTTCATTTATAGGAGAAGATCTTCTTTTTCATAATATTAAAGCCCAAGAAATATGGATGTCGTTGTTACTTGCCGTTACTTATGTTTTGGATGGTATTGCTATTATGAGAATTTACTCAAGATTATTTTTAGGCCCCAATTTAGATCATAATTTAGATTACTCACTGAAATCATCATAGAATCAAAATTCATTAAAAGTGCACATCATCCAGTGTGCATTTTATGATAAGGTTTCTGGTCGTATTTCAGCGACGATTTAAAAGAATATTTCAGGCACAGACCGTTCAAAAGTTAATCAAACAAACCTAAACATTGCTCGTAATAATCAAATCAAAACACGGAAGGTTTTGGAACCAAGATTATTTAATCTCAATGTGGCGGAAACTTAACAGTGGCGCCGATGAATATCCTCGTGGGGTGGATATGAACGTGTACTCGAAAATGTTCTTAATGTTGAATTTAATATTTATCACAGCTTGCAGTGAAGCTACATTCAGTGCAGGAAGTCTCGCTTTGAAACAGGTACCTGCTGACAACACTGTAGACGAAGAATTAGGTGCTATTAATGAAGAGGAAGTCATAAGCCCTGATCTTGAACCCGTTACGATCAATCTTAGAGACAAAGTCCTAATAAACTCTGACATCTCATCAATAGCTTTAGACAATGCTTTAGATTTCTATGATCAGTTTAAGAACAACATCACTAATCAAAAAGTCATAACCGTTTTTGATGTCACTCAGCACTCTAGCAAAAAACGTATGTATGTTATTGATACAGAAAATGGCAACGTCACTGCCCTGCACTCAGCCCATGGGACTAATTCAGACACCAATAATGATGGCTTTGCGACTACATTTTCAAACAACAGTGGATCCAATCAGACGTCTTTGGGTTTTATGCTGACTGCAGAAACCTATTACAGTGCTAAAAATGGTCTTTCTTTAAGACTTGATGGCCTTGAAAGCAGAAACAGCAAAGCCAGGCCAAGATTGGTCGTTGTTCACGGTGCCAACTACGTCAACGAAAAGACATCACAAGTCGGTCGAAGTTTTGGTTGCCCAGCGATTTCGCACAACTATCGTGACTGGTACATCAATAAATCTAAAAATGGATCTTTGATGTACATTTACCACGCGGCTCACGACGGTTGATATTTTTTTTAATTCTAAAAGCAAATATAGACTGTAAGTTAAAGTTTATGTAAGGACTTAAACTTATGTCGACCGATCTTACCGCTTATCTATATGCCTTTTCTTCCGTCTTAACATTTTCGGTCGCGGCCATTGGCTTCACTTATCTTTCTCACAAAACATCCGCCCTTTGGATGAACCTCTTTAAATGCACATTTTCATTTTTAATTAGTCTTCCGCTGATCTATTACTTTAATGGTCAAGTTTATTGGCCTATCGAAACGTGTTGGCCTTTTTACGTGAGTGGCTTCATTGGCCTAAACGTTGGGGACTGGTTACTTTTAAGTGCTTATAAAAAAATTGGACCCGCACGAACTTTAATGATTTTTGGATTTCAGCCTTTAATTGCCGGTGGTTTTTCATATTTCGTTTGGAACGAAGTTATTTATCCTATTCAGTTGATTGCCATTATATTTTTCATCATGTGTTTATTTTTGATCAGTTACGAAAAATTTAAAGTGAATCGGACATGGGAAGTTTCCGGTTTGTTATTGGCTTTAGCAGGAGTGACTTTAGATAGCATTGGCGTCATTCTTACAAGGCATGGTTTTAATATTAATCCCGAGCTAGGCGGACTTGAGGCGCAGTATTTGAGGACGGTATCTGCATTACTTGGTTTTATTATTTTTATTCCCTTTGTGAAATTTAATTTTATGATTAATTTAAATCGTCTGACAAAAAACGAAAGACTTGTCGCTATGACCAGTAGCTTTTTTGGAACTTTTTTATCTATTGCTCTTTATATGCAAGCTGTAAAAATCGGAAAATTAGCGACTGTGACGTCTATTGTTTTAGCCGATCCCATGATGTCGACTTTGTTTGAATCCTTGTGGCTTAAAAAATGGCCTTCAAAGTATTTGTCGTTTGCGCTTGGTTGTTTTATAGCCGCTATTTATTTTTTGTTCGCGCCTCAGTTTGGTTAGTTCGCACAAAATTTAATTGAATGATAAATTCGGTATTTTAATCTTAGAAGAAATCCAAACTACAAAGACAACAGCCAAAACCCAGGCCAAATTGTAATACAAATCTAGTCTATAAAAGTCTTCACCTAAAAACATAAAGCCTCCAAAAAATACTGCAGACCAAGCATGAGGCAAAAACTTTAAAGAGCTATAAATTGTTAGTCGTTCGAAGTAATTTAAAAATATCATGGCCGAGACATGTGTTAAACCTGCAAAGAACACTCCACAGTAAAGACCACATAATAAAACATTAGAATGAAGGCTATGAAAAAACAGCGGATATTCTTCCAAAAATCCCACCCCTTTTTGCGGACATAAAAGTAAACTCACAAGACCAGAAAAAATAAATATGATTGAATACTTTAAGCCAACAAACTTTAAATCTGGTTTCACGTAGCTCTTCATAGAGCTTAATATCTTTTCATTTAAAGCATTGGGGATTTCCAAATGTACGCTGTCTGAATCAAAATCTGATTCAACGTAAGGTTTTATATGTTGATTTTTTTCTTTTGAGCTTTTCATATTCACTCTCCGACTTTTTTTAATTTTATCAATTTTAAAGATCTTGAAATAATTTTTCTTACATTCACTTCAGACAAACCTTTAAGTTCAGAAATGTCTTTAAACGACATCTCTTTTAAATATCTAAGTTCAAGAAGTTCTCGGGATAATCCTTGAACCTCACTTAAGATTTGATCCACTTCCATATCAGTTGATGTTTCCGAAATTTCAGATCTGGAAACTTCAGACCTTGAAAATTCATCGGTTAAATTTTTTAAGGCCTTGTCCAACTTTGATTTCTTTCTGATGTCATCGATCAAAACATTGGACGCTAAACTATAAAGCCACGTTGAAAATTTATAGTTTTTGTCAAAATAAATTATATTTTTATAGACCTTTTCCCAAGTCTGCTGAGTCAAATCATTGGCTAACTCACTGTTTTTAACTTTCCTTTGGTAGAACGAATAAATTTTATTTGAATACTTAGTATATAAGCGTTCAAAACCGTTCACTTGCCCTTGTAATAACTCATCTACCCAAACTTGGTCCTCTAAAACTTCTATGGAATCATCTTTAGATAGACTATTTTTTAAAGCCAAATCACACCACACTTGAGATGAAAAATATCGTACCATCGATAATATATACGTTTAGAACTGCACTTTTGTGACAACATACAAACTTTTTATCAAATGTCACAAAACCCTGCCTTCGAACGTACTATTGATTATGAAATATATCTCCTTGATCATACTCATTAATTTAGGCTTCATAAACGCTTTATATGCGCACCCTGTCTCATTTAAGAACGGGTATTCATTAATGTCAGAGTTTTCGACCTTAAGAAGAGAAACTTCATTTATCTTCTCCCCAACCTGGAATACCGGGATTGGGGTTGTCTTAGAAGATATGAACAGTATGGGAACGTTTTCAAGCTTACAGGCCTCTTGGCTAGCTAAAAGATGGAATTTAAGCGACGCCCAAGGCAATATCTATATTTATGGTGGGCCGGGGTATTTTGACGTTTCTAGCCAAAATTCTTTAAACGAAGATTCTGAATACTTTTATCGCTATGGAATTCAAGCTGATTTTGAAACACGATCTATTTACACCATGATTAAATTCACTGAAAACAGATCTGTAAGTGAAAAGAACGTTCTTTATAACATGCTAGACCTAAAGCTAGGGTTTGCGCCTTACCTTGGAAATTACAACGAGCTGAACTCGTGGATTATTCTTCACGTCAGATCCAATACTGAAGATAATGAGGTTTCCATAATCCCCACATTGCGATTTTATTTTAATAATTTTTTATGGGAAATAGCTCAGGATTTAGACGGAAATAGTTACTTAAACTTTATGACACGATTTTAAATTAAAAAACCTAAAGGAGTTTTTATGAAAAATATCATTATCACTGCAATATTACTTTTAAGTTTTTACCAGCCCTTGTTTGCAAAAACTAATGAAAAGAGACCAAACATAGAAGCTAAAGTCACCGCTGATGAAAAGAAAACTATCGCAGATGATAAAGTCACTGCCGATGAAAGCGTCAAGGAATCCACAAAGCTTGTGCAGATCAATGGGATGGTCTGTGCTTTTTGCGTAGATAATTTAAAAAAAGTATTTTCAAAAACGGAAGCTGTGGACTCTTTAGATATTGATTTAAAAACTAAATTATTGACCTTGAAGTTTAAGCCCAACAAATCTTTAAAAGATGACGAGATTAAAAAGTTTGTAAAAGACGCAGGCTATAGCGTTGTTAAGATTTCAAATCCATAATGAAAAAGGAAATTATGAAAAAGTCTAATTTTTTAATATCTTATTTTTCACTGTTCAGTTCATTTAGCACTTTAATATGCTGCGCACTTCCAAGTCTATTTGTGGTGTTGGGAATGGGCGCGACAGTTGCTAGTGCTGTAACCTACTTTCCTCAGTTGATATGGCTATCAGAAAATAAGATTTTAGTTTTTTTAATATCTGGTATTTTAATTAGCTTTAATATTTTCACTTTAATATTTCAAAAAGATCTAAGTTGCCCCACCGACCCCATTTTAGCCAAAGCATGCATGCAGTCAAAAAAATGGAGCATGATAATCACTATAATTTCGGCTACTCTTTGGCTGATTGGATTTTTCTTTGCATTTCTTTCGGTTTATTTTTTAAATTAATTTTTTTGAATTACTAAAACAAATAGATCTAATTTTAGAGGACTTTATGATAAAAACATTAATTTCAGATTATAAACCTATCATAGCCCTAGTCTTTGTTTCTTTGAGTCTTACGCTCGTAAGCAATCCGAGCGCGATGTTATTTATGGGATACTTTTTAACTCTTTTGTCGCTATTAAAATTGATGGATTTAAATAGTTTTGCGAAAAGTTTTTCAAAGTACGATTTAATCACGAAGCATTTTTTAGTTTTTGGTTTTATCTATCCATTTTTAGAGCTATTTTCGGGATTAAGTACAATTGCATTAACGAACACTTCGGTTTCACGAAATACACTTTTAGAATTGATTTTTAATCAGCCCCAGATTATCGGTTTTATAATATTTGCCATTGGTCTGGTAGGAAGCGTTTCTGTCATTAAAGCTGTTTACTTCGATAAGGTAAATTTTAAGTGTGCTTGCGTCGGTGGGAACTCAAAAGTTCCACTGGGTTTCGTTAGTTTATTAGAAAATCTGTCGATGGCGGTCATGGGTTTATATCTATTGTTAGATTCTCAAATGATGATCAGTTTATAGTATTTATATTTTCAATTAAGAAATTTGATACACTAGAATCGTTATAAAGAATCAAAAGTTTACACCGCAGTCATTTGGCGTAGAATTTGACTTATATGATGTATGTGAATTTAAAAATTAAGGGTCAAACCTACAGAGTTCGAGTCACGAAAGAAGCCTATCTTAAATTGTTTTTCACTAAGGCTATTTAAGAGACTTGACAGTTAAAATGCTTGGTTAGCACACTGAAAGTATGGGCTTTCAGTGCGAACATAATCACATCTCTTTAAAAAAACTAAGTGTAGCTATCTTTATCAATCTTGTTTTAACAGTAGTTCAGATTGTTGCGGGTTTTTTATCTGGGAGCTTGTCTTTAATTGCAGACGCAATTCACAATTTTAGCGATGCCGTAAGCTTAGTTATTGCTTATGTAGCAGAACGGATTTCGCATTGGCCTGAAGATTCAAAAATGACGTATGGGTATGGTCGAAGTCGCATAATCGGGGCCTTCGTTAACAGCATTACATTGGTGATAGTTTCCTTCTACTTAATCTATGAAGTTGTTTTAAGATTTTTGAATCCACAACCCATAGATGGCTGGATTGTGGTTATCACGGGAGGTGTTGCCTTTGTCATTGATTTGGCTACTGCCAAACTCACCCACGCAGAGTCTCACCATAACATCAACATGCGTGCGGCTTTTATACATAATTTGACGGATGCGATGGCTTCAGTCGTCGTCATTATATCTGGGGCGCTAATCCTTTTATACGACATCTATTTTTTTGACCTGGTGGCTAGCATTTTAATTGCTGGGTTTATCCTTTATCAGTCTGTTGGGTTGATAAAGGACTGTTTACAACATCTGATGCAGGCTATGCCCCCAGATCTTAATTATGATCTTATTAAGTCTACGGTGCTTAGTTTTAGCGAAATCGAAAACATCAATTCGATGCATGTTTGGTCCATGAATGAAGAGCAACGGTCGATTGAACTCAGTTTAATTTTGAAAAAAGAAATTAAAGATCAAAGGGATTTGTTAATTCGACTGAAGCAAAAACTTCATCAGGATTTTAACCTGCAAAATTCTACCATTGAACTCATGGACTGAACTCATGGACTGAATTCATGTCCTGAATTCATGGCCTGGTTTCGTCGTCTGGAAATATTGCCTGAATTTATCATCTAAAATCGTCGCTTAAATTCATTGTCTCATTTTGAGACACCGCATATCGATTCGGCGCATCTTTTGCATTAGTAAATTCGTAGTATGAGCAAGCTTTTAAATTGTGTTTTTTATTCGATTCTCTTATTTTCTTATCAATTGTCTTTTGCACAAGAGATTGAATGTTCCAGCTATCTTACTGATTTAACTTGGACTCTTCCCAAAGAAATTAAATTCTTTAAAGTAGGTACGATGGGAAAGTCTGATCTGGCCCA
>JANODG010000214.1:0-12974 GCA_031412575.1 Bdellovibrionales bacterium | reverse complement strand
AAGTGGTGCGTTTTCAGCGCCTCCGCATTTAAGTTTTGGTGAAGGCACAAGCACACGATTTGCAGGATCAAGTTCCACAGTTAACGTTGGAATACAGATGAATGGCGGATCATTTATTCATAACAATGGTTTGGTATCATTTGATTCGAAAACTGACAATGATGATAACCGAGAAGCGATGAGCATTGTTGCCCCAGCTGGTATTAACTTTTACGATGTTGAAGTGAATTTGGAAGGCGATACAGATCTTAATGGCCCACTAGATTTATATGGTATTTTTATTGATGCAGGTTCTACAGTTAATGTTTTGCGGAATTTTACGATTAGTAATGGACGTATCTTATCCTATTTTCCAACATTTGGAATAATTAATATATACGGTAATTTTAATCTGTTGTGTTCAAGCCCAGCAACAAAGAACTGCTATACACAATCTTATGAAGTGATCTTTAATCTTGTGGGTGGAACAAACACACAGCTCAACTTCCAAGCCGGCGGAACTGGGCGTGTTTTACAGCGTGGAAACATGACTATAAACAAAACATTGCAGACCAACAGAGTTACTTTGACAGGAAATGGTGGCGCAACATCTGAAAACACGTTTACACCGGAATTTAGAATAACTTCCGGAATATTTGATATTGGGGCAAATCAGTTTTACCATAGACTTAACTTTATAAATAACGGAGCTGTTCAATGTATTGCTTCAGGATACTTTCAGTATCTGGGATCTATAAGTGGAACTCCACAGCCTGGAAACCAGCCTTTGTGTTATGGGCCATAATATTTACAGCAATTATTAACTGATATGAGTCATACCTCAAGCCGTTGAGATTCTGAACATCAATATTCTGGAAAAATTGCGCTAAAACTCTAAATCTTTTAAAAATTTTTTAATGCGAAGAGCGAACGAATTTTTTAAAGGTCTTCGATTTTAAATCATATAAAGCAAAGCCGTCTCCATTGTATTCGTAATTTGCAAAGTAAAGTTCAGAAACTCCATCTTTATTTAAGTCTGCCGCCTCGAGAAGCTCAAGATCGTTATAATTTGAATCTGGATCTTTTAAAATATCTGTAATTTCATTGCCATCAACAACGATTAAACTAGAAATAGGAAATGAATTTTCGTTGCAATTTACAATCTTATCCATAGCTGAATTAAAATTTAAATTAATCACGTATCTGTTAGAATTTAAACTCTTATACATATAATTAATTTTTATGTCATCTTTCGTCAATTTTAAGACTTTTAATTTTTTATTAGGTATGCATTTAAAATTTCCTTTTGAAGATAAAATGAATTTAAAAATTTTATCTTGATCCTGTTTAGAAAGGTCTGCGATTGCAGTTCTAGCCCATTTTTGCGGATCATCTATATTGCTTACCGTAGACAATAAGATAGGTCTTAATTTGAAATCTCCAAAACCACCCCATTCGAAATTCATTTTTTTAGATTGTTGAGCTTTTGTTAAACTTTCAGTGTTGAACTTTGAATTTATGTTTTTATGTGGCCAATACGTTTTTTTTTGAGTCTGTAAGCTTGAGGCACAACTCACCTCTTTACCTAAATCTTTAACATTTTGAGCACAAGGTTTACCCGTTGTCGATTTTAATAATTCTGTGGGAGGAGTCATTCCAGTGTCGCGGTAAGCTTGAAGCTGATCACAAAGTTTGTCATTTGTACTTAATTTTTTAGAAAAGCATTTTTCATTCACTCCAATTTTTGTTGTTCCCAAAATTTGACCATTGAAAAAAAGATTAAAGCCTCTATCTTGGAAATCTAATGAGCTGTCCTCAACCGTTGACCAAGAGCTATTCTCTTGTTTTACAAACGTGACAACACTCGCTTCTGGACTAAGTAAAAAACCTACAAACTCACCCGCGTTTGCATGAAGACTAAATAACAAAAGAATTAAAAGGCAAAATAAATGTGTCATACAAAATGTTTACTGATTAATTATTGTTTGTAAAGTTAAAATGAATGCTTAAAAGATCGTGTTACACGCGATATTCTAAATGCTCCGCAAATTTGTATTGATGAACACCATCTTAGCATTTTTTGACTTATAATGCGTGAAACATAAACAACAATTATAAATATAATTTAATTACAAAAAAACTGTAGGTCCATTTATTCCACCCGCGACGTTCGAAAGTTACCCGATCAAAAACACAGAAGAATAAATTTTAATATACCAAACTTAACATCATGGGAAACCCTCACCCATAAAGCTTTTCAGGTCTAATATATTGAATGCACAACTTTATTTTAAGCTCTTAAACATTTTCACGAGTGGCATGGCTTTCGCAATATTGAGGGTCAGTGCAACAACAACAAAACCAACAAAAAGGAGCACCAAATGGCGCAAGGAAAAGAAACCGGAAAGAATGGCAACAATAGTAATAAAGGCGATACAAATAAAAGAGGATTTGCCTCGATGGACCCAGAAAAGCAAAAAGAAGCTGCTAGGAAGGGCGGAGAATCCAGTGGTGGCGGAAGTCATAGCGGCGGAAACGGCCGTGGAAAAGAAAGATCATAACTTTCGCCGAAATTAAATACTTAAAAAAAGCCCTCACGGGCTTTTTTTTTATTTTAACACATTCGAATATAGACTAGATCTAAGGTCCGTAACAGGCTGGTTGATTACCTGCTTGAGGCGTTCCCGTAAGCGTTCCAGTATATTGGAAATATCCAGTCCCGACAGTACACTGGACTGCACCATTATTCACAAAATTATGTCCATGGAAAAATTGACTTGTTCCAATATCGAATATTCCATTGGTAATCCTAAAAATAGGCGAAGCTGTATTGTTAGGTGCACTCCCACCATTACCTATTAATGTGACACGATTAGTGTTTAGGGTTTTATTTATTGTAAAATCACATTCACCGGAAATAAATCCAGGACCCATAGGTTCAAAAAATATTTGAGTGTTTACATTACCAAGAAAGTTGAAGTCTACCGAGTCACTGCGGCCATAGCAGTCTTTCTGGGCCACATTTGGACACAGCAAATTAAGATCACCATATAGATTTATCATTCCACTGTTTGTCGTTGGGGTATTGAATCTTCCATTTCTAATTGTTAAATCACCTTCAATATTTACGACCGAATTTTGGTAGATAAAAATGTGGTAACCATCACCTGGCCCATTAAGGTCGCGGTCTCCATCGATATTCACTTCGACATCATTAAAATTAATTCCAGTTAAGGCTCTAATTCCTAAGGCCGTTCTGTTGTCATCAAAGTCAGTAAAACCATCAAAAGAAATAAACCCATTATTGTGATTAAAACTACCACCATTAACATTCACTCCTAAGCTGGCTGCAATCCCTCCTGTAGCAAAACGAGTATCTAATCCCTCGCCAAAACTTAATTCCGGAGGAGCGGTGAACACACCTTGCCGCATTTCAAGACGTCCCATTTTCAAATATCCTACAGGAGGATTTGTCGGAATAGGATTTACGCCATTTGGATTGTCTACTAAAAATCCTGGAACTCCTGCGCCGTCATCGAAAGTATATGTCTGAGGAGTACCATCATTACGATTAAACCGAATCCAAGTGTGAACTTGGACTCCTGTAACCTGCACGTTTGACGGCTGATCCGTGGCCTGAGCGTATCCAATATAACTCGCACAGACATCTTGGGTAGCCAAGGAATCGCATTGAAAGATAGCATTTAAACCTTGATAACGAATTTCGCCTAAAGATATAAATCCGTCCTGCCAAAGTAAAGAGTTTGAAATACTGATGATTTTAGAACTTCCATAAATGTAGGATTGAGCCCCGTTATAGAAAGTGCCGATATTATTTGTTTTTTGATTAAAGGTGAAATTCACGAGATTTAAAACTTCGTCTAGAAAGAAACTAAAAGTTTCTCGTCCGAAAGTGTTCGCCGATCCTTCAATTAGTACACTTCCATTGTTGTGATTAAAAGATCCAGGTGCGTAAAGCGAAAGTCCACAGTCTCTTAATCCTTTCCAGTCCCACCCCGGTTCGCCTTCGCCGCAATTTCTAAACGTGTGATTACTACCCATTCTTAAAACGCCAGAGGTCGAAGTGAAAGATCCGCCGATGATGTTAATGCGGTCTATGGTTAAAGCGGAGTTTCCACCGACAAATGTACCAGCTTCCATCTCCCACTTACCCCAATCCCTTGGAGTATTCCCGTTTGAACTTCGATTTCCCACTTGAAATGTAAATCCAGGAAGTTGAGAGATAGTGCCTGTGTAAGTAGGTTTCATGTAAACTCTTCGAATCTGTGTATTCAAATTAATATTTGCATTGCAGTTTCCTGACACTAAACATTCGTTGTCAAAATAAGTCCAAGCGTTCACCGGTGGAACTGCCCCAATTCTCCAGTTAGCACCGGTACTCCACAATCCATCCCCTGCCGTCCCCATCCAAGTGTAATCTGGAATTACGATTCTTAAAAACATAGTTCTTTGGATAGAACCAAATGCATCGTTAATAGTGATTGTGTAGGTTTGACCAACTTCATCACTGATGTTCGTTCTTCCAGAAAACACACCGGTCGTGGTGTTAAAAGATAAACCTGCAGGTAATGCTGGCGAAATTGAGTAGCTTGTCGGAGTTCCAGAAATTATCGTCGGGGAAATCCCCGCACTTGGATCATTTAAAGGTATGTATTTAATCCCGTTAAAAGTCGCAGGATAAGTTACATTTAAATTTGTATAGTTGATGCTAATACTTGTGGACGCTGACACATTGGTGGATTGATCCGCCTGGGACGCAGTGATTGTTTTTGCTCCATTGCCCGCCGTTAAATTGATATTGATCGAATAAGCTGAAGCAGTGCAAGGACCTGTGACTGGAGCTGAAGCTACACCGGCGCCTGATATGCTGACCGTGGCGTTGGTTTCACATGCGCCTGTCACAGTTTGTGATACGGAATTCGTGGTGATGCCATTTGTTGGCGCAGTGATTGTTGGTGCTGCTGGTGCAACAGTATCATAAGTTACAGTGACTGAAGTCGTTGTTGAAATGTTACCTGCTAAATCTGTTTGACGAACTGTTACAGTTTTTGATCCGTCACCAAATAAATAAGTCGTGGGCCTAGAGTATGTTCCGCCAGCAGTGCAAGTCGTTGTGTAAGTCATCACAAGCGAACCCGTTATGGTAATCAATGCCCCTGGTTCGCAAGATCCACCGGTTACCACCGGGAATCTGTCGTTGGTGAAAGAACCGTTGACTGGAAACGTAATCGTGATCGGGCTAACGACCGTGTCTAAAGTAAAAACAGAATTTGTATTTACGGATGTGTTTCCAGCAACGTCAGTTTGACTTACCGTGATAGTTTTTGATCCGTCGCCCGCAGTTATCGTCACTGGTGTCGAATAGTTCGATGCCATACACGTTGTAGATGTTGGCGATCCGGTGAAGTTTCCAGAAAGATTTACGGTCGCCCCTGTTTCACAAGCCCCTGTCAAGGTTTGTGCGGTTTGATTCGTAAAACTTCCGTTGGCAGGTGTTGCGATTGTTGGTGCAGTGGGAGCCATGTTATCTAGCGTGATGGAAATATTCGATGAGGCTGATAGATTTCCAGCAACATCGGTTTGGTTCACACTGATGGATTTAGATCCGTTAGCTGCGGTCAACGTTACGGCTCTTGAATACACAGAGCCTACACACGATGTTGTCACAGGACTTCCTGTGATCGCGCCACTCACACTAACCAAGGCCCCAGTTTCGCAAGCACCAACAATGGTTTGAGCTGTTAAATTTGTAAGAGTACCGTTTGATGGGCTGGTTATCGTTGGAGCTGTCGGTGCAGTTTGATCTAAGGTGATCGAGATCATCGTCGCTGCTGACGTGTTACCCGCTGGATCTGTCTGCGTTGCAGAAATTGATTTAGCACCATCGCCGCCAGTTAAAGTCACGGCACGCGAATACATCGAAGCTGTACAAGCTGCTGTTAAAGGACCGCCTGTGATGTTGCCAGTAAGACTTACTGTAGCACCGGTTTCGCAAGCTCCAGTGACGGTTTGAGCCGTTAAGTTTGTTAAGGCTCCGTTCATTGGTGAAGTGATGGTTGGAGCACTTGGCGCTGTTGAGTCTAAATTTAAAGTTCTAGCCGTCGAAGGCGAAGCCCCAGCAGTGTTAGTTTGTGACACGCTGTAATTTTTAATTCCGTTTAAAGCTGTTAAAGTCACCGAAATATTATACAAGCTTCCCGCGCATGCACCTGAAATCGGTCCACCTACAACATCACCAGTGATGTTCACTGTCGCACCTGTTTCACACCCGCCGATAATGTTTTGGGCGACAGAGTTTGTAAGTGCTCCGTTGGCTGGCGCTGTCACTGTCGGAGCCGGTGGTAAAATTCCTAAGGTGATATTTGAAACTGCTGCTGGCGATATGTTGCCCACGCTATCTGCTTGGGTGGCGTTAATGACTTTAGGTCCATTACCTAAAATTAAATTTACGGCTCTGACAAAAGAGGAAGACACGCAAGAAACCTGAACCGGCGAACCTGTAAAGTCCCCCGAAATATTAACAGTGTTTCCCGTGTCACAAGAACCTGTCACAGAAATATTGGCTGTAGACACTGAACTTCCGTTCATCGGAGTTATGATCGTCGGCGCTCCAGGCACGATGGTATCTACTAAAACTTGAACTTGAGCGCTGGCTGATAAACTAATTTGAGTTGCATTCACTTCCGTGAATCCTTCCGCTAAGCCCACAGAGCTTAAATCCATAAATCCATCAAATCGCCCACTCACACAGGTGATAACTTGTGAAGCTAAGCTGGGGTTACCTACCGAAACAGTGACATCACCGTAGTCTTGAACACAGCGACCAGCGACCACATAATTCGAAATATTTACTGAGGAAATATCGACCCTGTTGGCCCAGGATAATTCTTGGCCTTTGACTTGAGAGTAATTTAAATCAGAAACGATTTCTCCGCATCGGGTTAAGACGAACATAGAAGATAACCCTACAAGAGTTTTAAACCAGACACGGACCATATGTATGTTTCGGTTAAAACACCGAAATCCTTGATGATTCTATCACGTTAAAGCATGCCTTAAACGCTAAATCAAATTGGATCAAAGTCTCAGTTTAGAACAGTTTAAATCCGGCTTATGTTTCATCGTACTTTGTGTTTAACCCTAACTGTTTTTCATACCAAGCGTTCATGCGCTTTTTATCAATATTCAAAAAATAACCCAGTTTAAGAACTTGGTTCATATAACTTTGTTTATAAATGCCATTCTTTAAAAATCGTATCGCAGACGTTGTGGCTAAGAACTTAAGTCGAGTCGGTTTACCGGACTTATTGAGCTTAAGACTAAAATCCGTATCTTCAAAAATATCCGCATCGGACCAATAAGGTTTTGATAACTTTTGTAGAATTTTTTTATGAACAAAGATGCAGTGATCTAAATAAATTATTTTTTGAAATCTTAATCGAACGGAATTTGAATACCACGACGTGAACTTCAAAATCGCATGATCAGAATCGAATTTATGAGTGAATCCACCCCAATTAAGCTTTTCTGAATTTTCAATGAGATAGCTAAGACCTTCTTTCGTCAAAAGACTTCGAGGATGATAAAACAAGAATATGTCGGCCGAAGCCGTCATCGGATCTTTTGGCAAAGCTACATTTAAGGCTTCATTAAACCGCTGACCCCTTAACTTTAATTTTGAAGCCAAAACATGAACTTTAATTTTAGATTCATTTTGATTCTGAAAATCAAAAAGCATTTGCAAAGTGCCATCGGTGCTTCCTCCATCGACAAAAATCACTTCGATATTTTTCATTTGCGAAAATAAGTTAAGGGAATTTTTTAAGTATTCGACCTTCATTTCATTGAATGTGGAAATCAATATAGATAACTTCGGAGCTGCTGGATTCAAAACAAAAGGCCTAGATTTGAGCAACTTGGTAAACTTATTTTCATTACAGCCTTTTACAAAAAAGAATAAAAAAACTTTCTAAAATATTTATTAAATAATGCCATATTTTTTTAAATTATAACAAGAGTTGACTTGTTTTTTTTCCCCAAAAAAGCAAAATCTAGGCACTAACCATTTTATTTTTTTAAAAAGGAGCACCCATGTCTGACAGTTACTATAATGATCAAGATCTTGCGAAATTTGGCCAAATCACAGAATACCAAAAAGAAATGGGCGACAAATTTTTTTCTTGGTACACTTCAGTGTTCGCCGAAGGCGCACTCACGGCTCGTGAAAAATCCTTAATAGCATTGGCTGTTGCTCATGCTGTTCAATGTCCTTACTGCATCGATGCTTACACTCAGGACACTTTACAAAAAGGCTGCACTGAAGAGCAGATGATGGAAGCCGTGCATGTTGCTGGCGCCATTCGTGGTGGGGCTTCTATGGTTCATGGGGTTCAGATGATCAACAAAGCCAAAAAACTTTCGATGTAATTTAAAAATGTCGGAAATCAAAACACTCCCCTTTAGATTTAAGTCGACCAGCGAGCAGATTCAGTGTTTGGAAAAACCTGAATTTAAGCTTGCCAAGTTTGAAGATAAATTAAAATCCTCAAGCCTTTATCCCCTTAAACCTACAGGGATTGATATTTTACAAATCAATGTCGGTAAAATGTGTAACCAAACCTGCCATCACTGTCATGTGGATGCAGGTCCCACAAGAAAAGAAAAAATATCAAAAGAACATATGCAGAAGTGTGTAGAGTTGGTGAAAACCCATCACATAAAAACGGTGGACCTCACTGGTGGGGCCCCAGAGATGCATCCCCTTTTTCGAGACTTCGTTGTAGAGCTTAAAAAAGCTGGGGCTCATATCATCAACAGATGTAATCTGACGATATTGCTGGCCAATAAATCCTACGCTGATCTGCCTGAATTTTTTAAAGAGCATGAAATGGAAATTGTGTCGTCCTTACCGCATTATTCGAAACGACACACCGACCGACAACGTGGCGACGGTGTTTTTGACAAATCCATCTTAGGCTTAAAGCTTTTAAATAAAGTAGGATACGGATTAAAAGACTCGCCCTTAAAATTAAATTTAGTCTATAACCCCTCGGGTAATTTTTTACCGGGTTCCCAACAAGACCTTGAAAAAGAATTTAAAAGACAACTTTTTAAAGATTTCCAAATAGAATTCAACAGTCTTTATTGCATTACAAATATGCCGATTAGCCGTTATTTAGAATACTTATTAACTACTAAAAACTATGAAAGCTATATGACGACCCTTGTAAATGCCTACAACCCGATCGCTGCCAAAGGTGTTATGTGCAGAAATACAATCTCGGTCAGCTGGGATGGTTATTTGTACGATTGTGATTTCAATCAAATGTTAGACTTAAAGGTAGATCCTAAAAATTCTCAAAGCCTTGAAAGTTTTAAAATTGATGAACTTTTAAATCGTGACATTGTTTTAGGACAACATTGTTATGGTTGCACCGCTGGAAGTGGTTCAAGTTGTGGCGGAGCAACAAGTTAAAAATAAATACTCCGAGCTTAAAAAGTACAATTTGAACTATCTTTTAACTCAAAGATCGTAAAGTCTGAGTTTTAAGATTATCTCCCGTAGTTGTTGAAATCATAATCATTAAAATTTTGTTTATTAAATGAATTATTGTTTTTAAGATTTTTTTGTTTTGTATATTTATCTAAGGATTCACTATAAGACCATCTAGGGTCAATTGGTTCTTCTTGAACTAAACTTTGGATTTCGCGATTGTTCTTTTGAGTAAAAGCATTAATGTATTCATTGGCTGAAGCGCTGGCAGTAAACATCAAAATACCAAAGAGCATTAACATTTTCATAAGGCCTCCGACTTAAGTCTTATCGGAGGAAATCAATCAAAATGGAAATAGGTTCTTCAGTATTTAGATCTTTTATTATCAAAATGAAACACTAAATTTTGAGAATTCCTTTAAGCTCTTTTTGGTACACTTTTTTGTGTTTACATTTTTAATTAAAATATAAATTCTAAAATCACAGATCCTGTGCTTCGGCCTTTGAAGTTAAATGCCTCGTTAAAAAAATGAAAGTAGTTTATTGAATATCTTAATTCGTCTTTTAGAATTTCATGAGTAAAACTAGGTCCCACAGAAATCTCGTCTAAATGGAAATTAACAGGCTCGCTACGAGAACGAAATATCAAAGAGTTATCCAATAAGATGGCTTCATTGATTTGGTAATGAAGAGTGTAACCTTGAAGCGTTGTAAATAAATTTTGTGCATCTTGGTATTCTTCTTCTAATATAACAGAGTGTCCCCAATTACCCCAGAAGGTTCGTCTGTATATTAGCGATGCGAATTGCCCTGTCCCTTTTTCTGAGTCCGCAAAAAATTCGAAACGGGTCAAAAACTTATTTGCTTTTTGTCGAGCTTCGCTTTCGAAACGAAGCGTATAGAACGTTGCAATAGGATCTTCAATCTGAATTCGAGGCTCAAACGTAATATCAAAATCACCAATTTTTTCGGCAAAAGATAAAGTGGCCCCGTAATCACTTCGTTGATTGTCTAAAAATTCCCTACGACCATAATTACTTCGACGAATTTTATTACGGTTGTAGTTCGAAAACATTAATTTATATTTTTTTTCAAAATTAGGAAGCGACAGTCTTAAATCAATGCTAGGACGAAACTTAACGCCTTCACCTTCTCTGAAATATATTTCGTTAGCAATGATAGCTTGAGAATCTTCTTCCTTTTTAGTGTATCTGGCCCCCGACAAAGACATATCCAAGTTGTGCGCCTGCCGGTCTAACCAATCCGATGTGACCTGATTAAAGTAGAATTCTTTTTCATTGGCTTGAGCAGCGCAATGAAAGATAATAGAAAAAATGAAAAATAAAATCAAGGATCGCACCATTCGCACTATATCAAGACTTTTTAAGTTCAGGCACTTATATCTACTTTTAAGTGCGGCGGTCTTTATTCCTTTCATGGTAAAGGCTTACGAACCCGAAAAAGGCCGAATTTCAATTTCAACGGGGCCTTATATTTTTTATACAGATGTACAATCCAAACCTAAGGATTTTTTCGATCAACCACGATTAGGGTTTTCACTGATTGCAGAAGCGATCTTCGAAAAAAATAGAGGACTTGAGATCGGTTTTTTTTACATGGAAAAACCTTATTTAGGAAAAATCGGGTCTGACATTTTAATTCAACAGATAAAACGAGTGCATATCACAACAGGTTATCGGTATTGGTGGAACAAACACTTTTCAACAGCCCTAGGGATTTTTTCGGCATTTTCCATAGGTGACGTTAAAGACAGTCAGCGTGACCCGGGACTTCCCATTGATTTCAAAACTTCCGCAGAGGTTGTCACAGTTTATGGGGCAGACACATCTGTACGTTTTGAATTCGATTTTGATAAAAAAAATGGAATTGTCTTCGATACCAGATATTCACTGCACTTTAAACCTGAAGATGGTGAACGACCAAATCACCTGACCTTTGGGATATTTTACATTCGTCAAATTGATGTGAAGTAGAATTAAAGACAATTTTTATTTAATTTTTTCCCCTTGCTAAAAGGTAATACGCAAGGCTAATTATAAAAAGCAACAAATCCTCGAAGACGGTTTGATAGGTCAGAGGACGGGCTAAAAATACGCCAAAACACCCACAGTTCGAAAGCTCTATGCCCCTTAAAATGGTCAGTAGTGCCAAACCTGTGTACCCTAAATGTAAAGCCATAAGCATCAGGCCATTGAGTTTTAAATGTAAGTTTTTAAATACAGCATAAGAAATATAAAGCTCAAAAAAAGAAAACCCTAAAGCAATGAAGAGCAAGATAAATTCAGGGGCTTCAAAAAGCTTGTAGGTCGCAATAACTTCCGCAAATCCACGATTGTCTAATAGCTTACCTAAAGCTGTTGTGAATAAAAGAATAGAAAAAAACCATCTTAAAAACTGAAAAACTTTGCCACTCATAGGTTTTGCGCCAATACCGTCCAATCATAGTCTATGAATTTAATTTTATAGTCAGATGGAATTTTCTCTGGTGAGTATTTATTAATATAATCCAATAAACTTGGGGCATGTTTTGGCGTAAAATCTTTTGTGAAAAACGACAAAATTTCTGAAACATACGCAATCTTTTTTTGGTGATCGATTTTAAGATTTCTTGATTCCGAGAAAAAGTATTTGGTTGCAGCTTCTAATTCCGCTTTGATATTTTCAGCGGTGAATGGTTTTTTTGGCAATAAAGGACAAGACCGCGCCATGCAATTTAGAGCAAAATGGATTCGCTCTTCGCCTAATGCCCTAATGAAATCATTCTCATACTTATAAAGGGACATCTTTTTTAGGCCAATCTGCATTTTTGTCAGATAAAAAAAGCGAACTTTATTAAGCCCCGCATGGGTTTTAGGAAAATTTCTTTTTATGACTGTGTAAATAGAAAGCGCATTATAAGAATTTATGTAATGAGCCAGAAGTTCATTTTCGGACTTAAATTCTGAAAGCGGAGTCTTCGCAATGTAGTAAATGTAAGATTCTAAGTCGCTTAAATCTTTAGAAATATCTAAAAAATTCACTTCACCCTTGTCATTGACGTGGGAAGCTAAGACTTTGGTATAATTGGCTAAAGCTACACTTCCTTCAACTTTTACATTCGCATCTTTTGTTGAGTCCGACTTTTCTTTCATATTAAGTCCAGGAGTTTTAATCATCGTTGAACACCCGGACAGAAAAAAAAGAATAGCTAAAGTTAAACTTGTGAGAACAGAACCACTTAACATTTAAACCTCGATTTCAGCTTCAGACTAAATATCATTCTGAACGTCAGCACTGACTGTCTTCTTAACTCGCCCCTTTAAGTTCTTCTTAGGCAAAGCATCCACGCTCACGTCTATCTTACGATCTGGCACAAGAGTCGCGTCAGAGTTTCCAGTCAGAGGATTCCAAGTCACGTCTTCGCCCTGTTCGTTTTTCACTTTCAAAGCTTTAAGAATATAGTCGTCCCGTTTGGCATTAA
>JANODG010000213.1:0-1631 GCA_031412575.1 Bdellovibrionales bacterium | reverse complement strand
AAATTTTTTTGAAGGGGTTTCATCTTTAATTGTAATTCTCTTGACTTCGGAGGCGTACTGAGTCACAGCAGAGCTTCTATTGACTGAGAATGCTGAATCCGAAGTAAGCAACCGATAAATCACTGATTTTCAGACGCTTAGAGAATCACTGGGTAGATACACACTTAAAGGGTTAGCGTACAGTTGCTTAGACTCGCCCTCTAAACTCAATTCTAAATTCCTGCATTAAAAATTGCAGGCGTTAGTCACTAACTACAGCTTGAGTTGTCCCTTTTCAGGATAACTGTCGTTTCTCCGTATCCTATGAAGCCAAAGTTAAGTCCACACTAACGTTAGAGTGAACAGCGATCGCTTAAAATCTTCGAGTCATTCTCTACTTTGACAATTTGAGGACTACAATGCATCAGAAGTTCAGCAGTTCAACTGTCTTAAAGGTCAAGAAACATGGGTGAAGAGCGTGTACCCGTTGGTGTAATCGGCGCATCAGGCTATGGGGGAGTGCAGTTAGTGCGAGTTTTAACTGACCATCCCAAGCTAGAACTTGCCTACCTGGGCGGCGATAGCAGTGCTGGTCAAGAATTTTCGAGTCTCTACCCACATCTGGGGCATCAAGTGAATCAGATGATTGAGCCGATTGACCTTGAAAAAATTGCCGATCGCTGTCAGGCTGTGTTTCTGTCGCTGCCCAATGGGTTGGCTTGCAAGATGGCTCCGACGCTGTTAGAGAAGGGCTGCAAAGTCTTAGATCTATCCGCAGACTATCGATTTTCTGACCTCGATGTTTACACTCATTGGTATGGGCTGGAGCGCAGCGATCGCGATGTGGCCGAAACCGCCGTTTATGGTTTGCCAGAGCTATATCGCGATCGCATCGCTGAAGCGCAGTTGGTGGGCTGTCCGGGCTGCTATCCGACCGCAAGTTTGATGGCCCTGTCGCCCCTCTTTAAGCAAGGATTAGTGCTGCCCGAAACGGCGATCGTGGATGCCAAATCTGGCACATCTGGCGGCGGACGGCAGCCTAAAACAGGCCTATTGCTAGCTGAGGCAGACAACTCTTTGGGGGCATACAGCGTCGCTGGGCATCGTCACACGCCCGAAATCGAACAAATTTGCAGCGACTTAGCGGGGCACGAAGTGCTGGTGCAGTTTACGCCTCACCTGATCCCGATGGTTCGAGGGATTTTGGCGACGGTCTACGCCACGCTGCGCGATCCGGGCTGGTGAGAGAAGATTTGCTGACCATCTATGGCGCGTTTTATCGAAACTCTCCCTGGGTGAAGCTGCTGCCGGGCGGGGTTTACCCCCAGACAAAGTGGGCTTGGGGCACTAACCTTTGCTATATCGGGGTCGAAGTCGATCCGCGCACTAATCGAGTGATTGTGATGTCTGCGATCGATAACCTGATGAAAGGACAGGCGGGACAAGCCATTCAATGCCTGAATCTGATGTTGGGCTGGGAAGAAACCTTAGGATTGCCGAAGCTGAGTTTCTACCCGTAGAGCGCCTTCACTTTTCTGGTCGAAATAAACGGCTGTGGTCAGGGTGATAGAGCCGCGATCGCTGATCCGCCCAGTCGCCACGCTCAACCACCCCAAACTCTAGGGGAACCGTTTCGGCGGACAGAGCCGGAC
>JANODG010000212.1:0-11996 GCA_031412575.1 Bdellovibrionales bacterium | reverse complement strand
CAAATCATCGCCAACCCAAACTGCTCTACAATTCAGTTAACTTTGCCGCTTAAGGCTTTAGCCGACGATTATGAAATAAAAAGTGTAAAAGTGGCGTCTTATCAATCCGTGAGTGGCGCTGGTAAAGAGGCCCAAATGGAGTTGTTAGAACAATCCAAAAACCCAGATAAATCTTTTACACCAGTAAATTTCACTCACCCGATTGCGTTTAATTCCATTCCACAAATTGGAAGTTTTTTGGACGATGGATTTTCAACCGAAGAAGATAAAATCATGCTGGAAACACGAAAGATTTTAAATCTTCCAAATTTAAATATCAGTGCTTTTACCGTTCGAGTTCCAAGCTTAAATGGTCACGCTGAAGTTTTATGGATTGAGTTAGACGAAGACATCACAAAAGTTCAATTTATTAAGACCTTAAAGAAAATGCCAAATATGGTCGTTTCGGAAGATGGCTTTCATGTGGTCAAAGAAGTTTCAGGGGAAAAAGAAGTTTATGTGGGTCGTATTCATAAGGACCGATTTAACCCTAAAACATGGATCATTTGGGTTGTGGCCGACAATTTGCTAAAGGGAGCTGCATGGAACGCCTTACAAATTGCAGAGTTGCTTTTCGAGCCCAAGTCTTAGATCATAGAGGCATGATTTTAAAGCTTATACCCTTCGTATTCTTATTTATAAATCAAGTTAGCCAAGCGGCAATTGTTATTAACTCAGTTGTAGTTGGAGGATCTTCCCGCTCAATTTCATTGAGTGCCACTCAATGGCAAGTTTATGGTGCTTTTATAGGTCCCGATGAGAGCAATACTGAAAGTACAACTTATAACAATTGTGATACTCCTCAAAATCTTCGTTTTGTTGGTTGTAATCCCGCAAGAGTAAATGGCGAAACAATTTTAAGTATCTCCTTCAATGACGATGTACAGTTCACTGGATTACGCGGGGTTATAGTATACAATAAAACTAATTTTACTATCGGTGGCCCGGTTTCAAACATTGCATTAGATCAGGTTCCAAATGCGACTCAAGGATCTACATTTGTTGCTCAAGTGAAATGGAATGCTTTATGTACCTCAGCCGGCGGCACCATTCAGGATTACGCAGCCGCGAGCACCTTGGCTGGTTTACCCACATCTGCTTGCATGGTAGGTGGAGTACCTTTGAATAAATCAGTTCAATTTGGAGTAGGTGTAACCGAAAGCGGCGGAGCACCTGCTGCTGAAATTTTATTAGAAATAAAATTTTACACACCATCTCCGTTTCTGGGCGGATTTGAACCTAGTAATATAGCCGCTGCATTAGCTATCGAAGGTGCTGACGGTTTTGTTAATAAACCTGGTAAATTTGGTGTAGCGTTAACTGGTTTATCCGGTGCGAGTGGCACTTCAAACACCTCACCAAACCCTGTTGGCAGCGCTGAATCATATCAAGGATTTGTAGATTACCAAATAAAACCAAGCGACGAAAAAATTAGAATTGAAAGCCGCGATGATATTGCAAACACACTCGATACATACGGTGGATCAATCACAGCTAGTGAATTAGTAGTACCCATAAGGGGATTCATACTTTATTTATCAAATACAAGTTTCGCAGCTACTCAACCATGGTTAGCCTCCTCTTCCGTTGATGCCGTTTTAAATACCCCAGGTAACATTTCAAGTGGTTTTGATGACAATTCGTTTTCTTCATCAGCAATAAAAAACGAAGTTCCCGTTTTTTCTAGAATGGCAACTATAGATGATTCTGGAAGCGTAACTCATTTGTTCAGTGATAATATGTTGGCGGCAAATTGTCCTTTACCAGTGCCTCCATCAATGCCAGCAGCCGCTTACTATCGCTACTTCATAGGTGGTTTTACTGACAATGATCCTATGACCCCAGAAACGGGTAGCTGTCCTTATGCGACCATTCCGAGCCTAATCACAGGAATACTAGAAGACGACATCAACTGTTTTGTGGCTAGCGCTTTGAAAGGCTCGCCTTATGATTATCAAGTTTTAGCATTGAGAGAATTTAGAAATCGTTTTTTAAAATCATCTTCTTTAGGACGTAGTTTCATTGATTTTTATTATGAACACGGACCCAAAGCCGCTCAGTGGATAAATAATAATCCTCAGTATAAACCCGTACTTCGTGTTCTACTTTGGCCGGCTTACTTTGTAGCTTTTGTTTTTAATTCTTTAGGTGGACTATTAGGTCTAGGTATTATGCTGATCATAATTTTGACTCCAGCGACGTTTTTAACTCGTCGCCGAAGACAGCAGATTTAATCTTAACCAAACAAACTCATTGTTTACTCATCATTCCAATCAAACTCTTTTACATGCGCTGGCGACGGAATCCTTCGCAGAAATAAAGGCTTTCATTAAGTCCGAAAATAAAGTTATAATTTTTTATGGTCTATTTGAAGAACACACAGATTTCAAAAATATTAATAATCCAAAAATTTATTTTTTCTGTTTGTTTTTCTTTTCTAATTGTTTCACCTGCATTTGCACAAACCGAAGACGAACTTTTTAACTCTGTACCGCTCGAATCTGAATCCAATTTGGAAGGTTCATCAAATTCTGCCTTAGATGATTTCATGCAAGATGACGACGCTGGGCAAGGCCAAAGCGAAGACACAAGCCTAGAAAGTAATTCCGAAGACACGTCATTTGAATCTGGATTAGAGTTAGAGTCCACAAATTCAGAAGCATCCTCTGAAGACTCATCCGATGAATTAGATGCGATCGAAGACCCAGCAATAACCGAAGAAATGGACTCTGAACTTTCAGAGTTTGAATCCGAAGTGGAATCGGAAATTATAGCAGATCCATTAAATGCACCCTCACCTCGCCGCCCGAATCCTAATTCACAATCCCAGAACTTAGATGATTCCATCACCAATGACGTACAATCCTTATCTGGTCCTAACGTTAAGAATTCACGTTCGAAACGAATAAAACTGATTAAACATCCGGGCCAAAAGCAAGGTCTTTATAAAATCTCGGCGGATGGACGCTACTATTATAAAGTGAACGAAAGTAAACAAAAATACGGCGTTGCGATCAAAGGCGGAGCTTTAGTTCTAAATCAACTTGAAGCTATCGACGGATCACCTACGTTTGGTGACATCTACGGCGGCGGTGCAAAGCCATCTGTTTATGTTGAATACTACTGGTCTTATTTTAAAAATAAAAATGTTCCAAATATTTTAAAGAAAGCCCGAGTTAAGTTAGGTTCAGGTCTTTTATTTGCTACAGGAAAAGGGCAATTCAGTAATCCAAACTATCTTGGCGTTGAATCTGGCGAGACTCTAACGTTCTTAGCTTTCCCAAACACGATCGGACTTCATTTAAGTTTTGAAGTTAAAGATAAACAATTAATTGTTCCGTTCGCAACGGCCGGTTTGGATTATTTAGTCGCTATCGAACTGCAAAATGATAATTTATCCCGGACAAAATTTTTAGGCCAACTTGGCGCTCACTTCGGTGGTGGTGTCGCTCTCAGTCTTGGTTGGCTTGAAGAAACTGCAAAATTTGATCTGGACGCCGAGTGGGGAATTAACCAAACATACTTAATTGTCGAACTTAGACAAAACGTCGCCATCCAAACTGATTTTGACTTCACAGCAACATCCATCAACGCTGGAATCCAATTCGAATTCTAAATTTTATTACTGAACTTATTATCTTTGGAATCGGGCTCGTTGGCACGCGGCCTTGCCGGAAAGAAAAATTAAATTTTATTACGATATAGACACTTAAAACAGGCGAAGCCTTGTCATTCGCTTTGCAAAATTATTTTGTGGAGCTTGAGGATTGGGTCTGCAAAGCTTCATGCCAACGAGCCTGTTTTAAGTGTCTATATCGTAATAAAATTTAATTTTTCTTTCCGAATGCAAGGCCAAGTCACAAGGCCTGCCCGATTCCAAAGATAATAAGTTCAGTAATAAAATTTAGAATTCGAATTGGATTTCGTTGTGTATGTGTGAAATCTTAGGTTAAGACGTTTCAATGCGGATTCGGTTGGATGTGAGTTATAAGGGAACAAATTATTTTGGGTGGCAAAAGCAACCTGATCAGCCTACTGTGCAACAGACGCTAGAAGAAGCCATAACTAAATTATTTGATTTCAAAGCTAAAACCCAAGGTTCTGGACGCACAGATGCGGGTACTCATGCTTATCAACAAGTGGTCGACTTTGAGATTTTCCAGCCTATCGATAACTTCGACGTTGTTCGTGGACTAAATCGCTATCTGCCACAAGACATTCGAGTGATGAATGCGTTTATTGTTCCAGATGACTTTAACAGTTTAAAAAGTTCGATCTCAAAGACCTATGTTTACAAGGTCAATAACCAAGAAGTCCCCTGCCCCATTAAATCCGATCTGACTTACTGGGTCAGAAATTCCCTGGATTTAGATTATTTAAATAAGATAACAGCCCCATTAATTGGAATCCATGACTTCGAGGCTTTTCAAACTGCAGGCACGCCACTTTTAACAACAGTTCGTGAAATTTATAGCGCAAAATGGACCAAACAGCCCGAGAATGAAGTGTGGTTCGAGATTTCGGGGAATGGATTTCTTAAGCAGATGGTTAGAAACATCGTTGGAACCCTACTTGATGGGCACTGGAAGCAAGCCCACACTCCAGAATCCATTGCCAAAATTTTAGAATCCAAATCTAGGCCCCAGGCCGGTAGCACGGCCCCGGCCCACGGACTTTATTTATATCAAGTTAAATACCTCGAAGACCTTGACAAGAAATGCCTTAAATCTTAATTGTTTCTATTCTTATTAAAAAAGTTGAAGTTAATGTACGACAACTGGTTTCACCAAGTTAGTACATTGAACCCAAAGGATGATTTATGAAAACTTTTAATGCCAAGGCTTCTGATAGACAGGACAAATGGTGGTTGGTTGATGCTGAAGGTAAAACTCTAGGTCGTATGGCTTCAGAAATTGCAAAAGTATTACGTGGGAAAAATAAACCTACTTTTACTCCAAACGTAGACACTGGTGATTTCGTAGTTGTGATCAATCCAGAAAAAGTTTTGGTTAAAGGCCGTAAATCTGAACAAAAAATTTACTTTAGACACACTGGCTTTTTCGGTGGTTTGAAAGAAACTTCATTCAAAGAAATGCTTGAGAAAAAACCTGAAAATATCATTCAAGAAGCTGTGAAAGGCATGTTACCAAAAAACAAATTGTCTTCACAAATCATCAAGAAGTTAAAAGTGTATCGTGGAGCAGCTCATCCTCACGAAGCTCAAAACCCAGAAGTATTAGCTCTAAAAAATTCATAAAAAGAAGGGATCTTAAAACATGGCAACTAACAACGTATTTTACGCAACTGGCAGAAGAAAAACTAGCGCAGCACGTGTGTTCTTAAAACCAGGAACTGGAAAAATCACTGTCAATGGCAAAAACTTAGAAGACTACATTGTTGATTCGGTTCGTCGTCAGTTGGTGTTCCAACCCTTCGAAGCGACAAACACTAAAGGTGCTTTTGACGCTGATGTGACTGTAAAAGGTGGCGGTTTGACTGGCCAAGCTGGTGCGATCAGACACGGTATCGCAAGAGCTTTATGTTCTACGGACAACGAAGTGATGAGACCAAAATTAAAATTAGCTGGTCTACTTACTCGTGACTCTAGAATGGTCGAAAGAAAGAAATACGGTCTACACAAAGCCAGAAGAGCGGTTCAGTTCTCGAAACGTTAATTCTTACATTAAAATACACTTTGTATTCTTCAAAAACCCAATCCTCAACAGATTGGGTTTTTTATTTTTAAATTCCAAATTTCCAGACTGCTCAAACCAGATTTCGGTAACGGCGTTTGTACTTGTGCGTCTTTTCCCTGCTTAATATATGGGCCTAAAATATAAATATTCCATAAGGGGGAAATATGAACAAGTTTTTGTTATTTTTTTATTCGTTACTTTTAACAACATCTGCATTTGCGATACCCGCAAAAATCAACGCTCCGTTTTTCAAAGTCGAAAAAAATGGCCAAGTCGCTTACATGCTGGGAACTATTCATACAGGTTTAGATTTCAGTAGCCTTCCGCAAGAAATTCAAGCCCTATCACAAACGTCTGACACGCTTATCGTTGAAACAGATATTAGCGCTGGACAGTTTGCCGTAGCACAAGCGTTTCCTCCGGGTCCTAAAGACTCTTTAAAAAATCAGCTGACCCAAGCCGAGTGGGATAAGTTTTCTTCTGTTGTCGGTCCCATCTTAGGGCCACAGGCCCCCTTGGTCATGGATCGCCTTCACCCTGCAATTGCAACTTCCATTTATTCTTCAGCTAATTTTCCTGCAACAAAAGAACCTATTGATAAGTTTTTAGTAGACATCTTTACTCAAGCTAAAAAGCCAATTTTATTTTTTGAAGACATTGCAGTTCAATTAAATGTTTTAGAAAAAACGCAAACCATTGATACTTTGAAGCAAACCATTGTAGTCACCCAAGCTCAGATGGATCAACAGGCGCAGTTGCTCTTGTTCATATACGGATCTGGAAATTTACAACTTGTTGAACAGTTTTTAGTAAACCCAATGCCTCAAGATCAGTTACAACTTTTACTTGTCGATCGTAACTTAGCTTGGCAAACAAAATTTGATGATATGTTTAATCAACCTGGTGTAGAGTTTTTTGCATATGGCGCGGCTCACTTAGTGACAGAATTCGGTATGATTACGCTTGTGGAAGCACTTGGTTATACTGTGACTCAAATGCAATTTTAATTTTGATTGATTTTGTTTTTGGTTTAACTCAATCGTTCTAAATTCATAAACATTATTGTTTCATAAAAAATATTTATCATCACCCGCATGGTTGCTCAAGAAATCCGCAACTATGCGATCCCAAAAATCACAACTCTCTTACTATTTTAGACACAAAATACTATTTATTTATAAATAGTATTTTTAATATTTATGTCATAAATGCCTTATAAATGGCGTATCTTTGAAAAAAAATCAGGTATTTACCAAACTTATTAAAGTTTTCTGTTAAGACGCCAACCTTGTCTAGACAAGGTCATTTTCTCGATCATATAAAATCATGACGCTTCAGATAAAGGGGATTTGTAGGATCAAGTTGTTAGCTTATGTGATTACAAATAAGCACTAATTTAAGTCCACAAACAAAATTCAATTCCTCAAATTTTCAGTCTGAGCTTCGGTTTTCTTTAAATGTTTTATGTCGAGGGGACATGATATGGCGGGATTAAAGAATCTATTACTAATTACTTTCACATTTATTTCACTTTGTTTTTCAGCAGAAGCTAAATACGTTTACATTTTTGATTTCGATGGAACTCTTGTTGATGACAGTCGCATCAACAGCTCTTGGAAGACGCCCTGGATTTTAAGAAAAGTTGATCAAGTCAGATCAAGCGCACAAATTAATTCCTCACTAACTCAGGCCACTGATAATATCGAAATATCTGCTGGCGAGTACATTGCCCATATGGGGTTATGGTCTGTTGGAAATGGATCTTTAGGAAGCTCTAAAGAGATAAAACTTATCAAAGATCCCTACTTAAAAAGACCGGAAGTGATCATTCCCGGGCAATATTACGTAGACCCCAATATCACGTATAAATTTTATCGCTCAAGCGTTGAAGGTACAAACTATCTGGTCACCAACCTTTACGAGGCTAAATCGAGAATCGAAAGCCAAAGATTAAGTCCATTCGATTTTGCAGGTCCAGCTTTTCCAGTTTTACAAAAAGCTATGCAAAGCGCTGCAACTGTTGGCGACGTACATCTCTTTACTGCAAGAAATCAATCCGCTGAAGAATTTCAATCTTTTTTTGACCAACTCAAACTTTTCGGCTTTCTAGAAAACTCAAGGGGCATAAATAGAAGAGGTTTACTGACGACACCTTCAGTTCACCAACTTCAAGGGATTGAATCTATTCTTTATGGTCGAAGCTTAACTGAAGGTAAAAAAAATGTAGTGGATAGAATCATAAAGCTCACAACAAATACGAATTCACCGACAACGTTTGATTATTCTGCAGAAAATCCAAATGAGATAGTGAGCACCCATACGATCATAGTCGCTGAAGATGACCCTTCAAATATTAATGTTCTAATCCATTTACTAACAGAACTTTCCCACGGACACAGCACTCGTAACTTAAAATTAGTTCTGATGAATACAGCTCCAGACTTTATTCTTCAACGTTCACCATTTCCTAAAAATACCAAGTGGCTTGTTTTTAACCATGGCTTTGTTAGAGCTGCTTCAGAAAATGAAATTAAAAATTACACTGGGGCTCATTCACTACCTCAAGAGGATCGAAGCTATTCTAACCAAACAAGGTCCTCCGGTAATATGTGCTCTGAATTTTTAAACCAGTTAGTCAGCGTTGACAGCACGAGAGGTCAATAATGAACTTACTCCTTATTACAATTTTTCAGACCTTGATTCACTCTGCTGCTGCTTCAAATCTGTGTAACGATTATTTGGGACCTCAACAGTCGAATGTTGTTAATGTTGAGCAGTCGATCACAGAGACAACAGAAGTTTTATTCGAATACGCGACTACTTGGTCTGCAAGAAAAAATATAAATCAAGAATCACAGCATCAGGTAAATGGGTATTTGATTGAAGTCGTTACAGAGTATTTCACGAACTACAAAAAGTTACCCTCATCCAACGAAATTATAGCAAATATCAGTTTAAGATTTGGTGGCAACCCAAAAGGATTTATTAAATTAATTCTTGATCAAGGGTTAGAAAATTACTTTAATTCCGAGGGCGCCCCTAAATCCATTTTTCAAATCTTAGTTGTGGCTGACAACGCAAGACGGTTGAAGTTTTTCCCTTTCAAGGACGAGCTAAGAAATGATGTTTTAAGATTTTTTTCTAATCGCCTTAGAGCTCCAACAATAATTGAACTTGCAAAAATAAAAAATCTTGGTGAAGACGTTATCCATTTATTTATACCTAATCCAGACAGCTTTATTAAAAAAGCGGTCGAAGAAAATCCTGAGGTCATTAATACAGTGCGTGAAATACTAATGGCTGTATATTTTCGTGCTTTAAGTCAAAAAGATTTAGATGAAAGCCGAAGAACCCAACCTACTTCACCTTCGTTCGAAAATTTATTCATTTCACTTCGAGCTTCGAAAGTTACTTCCGAGCTTTCAAGGGATATAGAAAAAGGTATCTTTACGATTGATCATTTAAGGTTATTGATCAGTGGTTTAAACCCAAGTCTTAATTTTAAAACTTCGCAAATATTTAATTTAACAGTTTTCGCTGGATTAAAAAGTTTAGAGAATCTTGCAAGACAACAAAAGCCGGGCGCTTTTAAAAACTTTATTCCAGCAGAAGTCTATAACCCAGAAAGAACAACTGCATTACTTAAAGCTATGAAACAAAAGCAAGGCTTCTTGGTCACTTCGGTCAACGCTGGGATGCCCATCAACGAAGCCATGTTCGTCACGATGTTAAAGTACGCCAAAGACAAAAATTATGACATTGTGGTCATACCTACAGGTGGAATTCTTGACGGGTTAGATTCAAGACTAATAGAGCATCCAAATGTTCATATACTTACACATACTGTTCAAAACAAATTTTTAAGGCTTTGGAATATTCCCGTTTTACCAAAAAATCAAAATGGATTAGCTTCCTTAAGTAATCCTAAGCAACATAAACCTATGCAGACAACAATTGTTGGTCATCCAACAATTCAGCATTTTAATGTGCCTACAGCGACGAATCATCAGCGCCATACATCAATTTGGTCTACGGGATCACTTAGCCAAAACAACTATCCATATCGTCATGCAGTTCAAGGTAGAACAGCCTCCTTGGCTAAGAACCAGCACACAAACGGATTCCTAGTTTTAGAAAAAGCTGATGGTGAATCCGGTTTTGATAAAGAAGGGGTTTCTAACTTTTGGCACACAAGACCTGTTTACTTTTCTGACGATTTTAAGACAGTTACAAAAAATGCGGGCTTTACTGATAATGGAAATAAATATTTTGTAGTTGAGTCGGATAAATATAATTTAAATTCAGTTAAAAAAGTTTCTGCAAACATTGATACTTTAGTTTTAGGCGATTTACACGAGCGACTTTCTGATCCTGTATTCATCAAAGCCGTTGTTGATTACATCAAAGCTCACCCAGAGCTTAAGCGCATTGTATTACATGATCCTATTGATGGTGGATCACATAATCGTCATGAAGCAAAATCCATTGCTTTGCTTCGAAAAAAATTCGCAAAAGGGGAGCTCAATTATCACAAAGAAATGATGGGTTTAGTTCAAGTGATCAATGCACTGACTGCCATTAGGCCCGACTTAAAAGTTTTAGTTGCTGATTCAAACCACAGTTATTGGGGACAGCAACTTCTAAGTGGCGCTCCTGAATTTCAGGAAGTGGCGAACGGACATTTTTTAAACGAACTTAGGTTTACGCAACAAGTGTATGGTTTCAGCGATCCTCTGGAATACGTTTTAAAATACAGAAATGATTTCATTAAGGGCTTACCCTTACATTCACAGATGGAAATGTACAGCTCGGCGATCTTAGTGGACTCGCCAGAGCAGATTGCTGTTCTTCCTTACGGTAGAAACTACGTTGTCGGTCCTGAGTACCGACAAACGCATGTTAACTTCCACGGTCATCAAGGCTCTAATGGAGCAAAGCCGTCACCTAAAACTCACGCTATTGGCTCTGAAAGCGCCATTACTGGGGATTCTCATCAGTCTTATATCCTTGGCAACTGGATGAGCGTTGGTACGGCTACACCGCTACAAGTGGGTTACAACGATGGCGGCTATTCGGCATGGAGCAACTCGTTTGCAGTTGTTTACGCAGATGGATCAAAACAATTGTTTACTTATTCTAGCGAAACAGGAACTTTCGTGGCCCGTGAAAATGCAATTTCGATGACAGAAGATGAGTTCTTTTCTAACGAACCTTTGGAAATTGTTATCAATGACAACGATGTTGTTCAGGGTGCAATTGTAGATCAAAACACTCACATCATTCAGGCATTATCTAGCAAAGGTATGAAAGACTAAGCTTAGTCCGATATTCATTCGTGCTATATTGAATCAAGCTTTTGTGATGTTTTTTAATCCAACCTTGGTTTAAAAACACCAAAATTTCCGACGTAATCTTTAACTTTTGAACCTAAAGAGTTCGGATCAAACTGGTAGGGACCGAAAATTTCAATATCAGGATCGACAACGTCTAATTGCTTTACTGCAAAATCGCTTTCCACTAATCGTTGCCAAACTTTTTTTGCATAAATCGACTGATCGGTTGAGGACAATAAGTTTTGCTCTGGATAAATTTCGAAAAATTTAGCGGCTGCAAGAGTATAGGCTAAAAAACCAACGCCTCGCCCTTTAATGTCATCCATGAAAATGATTGAAAGGCTTGTCCTCCAAGAATTAGGGATAACTAGGGACTCTGTAATATCAATCCTAATAAGTGTTCTTCCTTCGTGTGTAACTTCTAAATTTAAGTTTTTTTGTAGACCATCGCTTCCATATTCGTCGAAGAACATCAAATAAATATTGGAAGGATCAAAACCTAATTTAGCCCAAGTCATTTTGGGGTCGAAGTCCCCGGAAATAAATTTTGAAGTTGAAGAGTTTGTAAGAAAAGATGGATATGACTCTTCAAGAAAGGTTTCGCATTCAAATTTACTTTTTGGTTTTGAAGCTTTAGCAGAAATAGAAAAGGAAATTAACGAAATAAAGATTGTTAAAAAAATATTTTTTTTATCTTTAAAAAATTCCAAATAAAATTCCTCTTAAGCCTTATAACTTTCAAACTATATGGGGCTAACATAATAAGCCAACCTGACCTAATTTAGGGGTAACATTCGATACTCAAATAATCTAATTTTTCTGTACGACGTTGAAGTAAATATAATTTACTCTCAATTTTGCGCCAAATCCTTTCATCAGTTTAAAACTCAGTAAACTAACAAAAGGTGCCAGGTTCCGAATGATGGAC
>JANODG010000211.1:0-3556 GCA_031412575.1 Bdellovibrionales bacterium | reverse complement strand
AAGTAACTACGCAATTTAAATGCTCCTTAACCCTAGTCTCCATTCTATAAACTTCTTTTAAGACATTAAATGCTTTATTTATCATTAGTTTAATGCAATTATTGCATTAATGGATTTGTCAAAATTAAACATATTTATTGAAGTTATTCGTCATGGAAGTTTTGCCGAGACAGGACGTGCCCTAGACTTAGATGCATCACTTGTATCGAGGGCTATATCCCAACTGGAAACAGAGCTTGGTGTAAGGTTGTTTCAGCGCACTACAAGAAACCTATCCCCTACAGAGGAAGGACTTAAATTTTATTCTCAAGTCGAACCTTTAGTATCTGAGCTTTTTCAAGCTCGAATAAATTTACAAGATCAAAAAAATAAACCTAGTGGAACTTTACGAATTACCAGCCCAGTTTCGTTAGGTCTATTGCTCATTAATCCCTTACTTCCCAAGTTTCATAAAATGTATCCCGAAATCCAAATCGAATATCTAATTACGGATTCAGTTTTGAATTTATTAGAAGAAAGAATAGACGTTGCGATTAGATTTGGTCATTTAAACGATTCTTCTTTTATTTCGCAGAAACTATTTGATTTAAAATATATTGTCTGCGCAAGTCCCACCTATTTAAAAAAGCACAGCAATATCTTAAAGCCATCTGACTTAGAAAAGCACAACTGTTTACAGTTTCTAATTCCAGGATTTGATTCTGGTTGGAAGTTCAAATCAAAAGATCAGCAAATTGAGCCTATAAATATTCGAGGCAACTATAGAGCCTCGAATGCATTAGCTTTGAAAGACGCAGCAATTCGAGGTTCAGGATTAACACTATTGGCAAAAATTTTAATTGAGGACGAATTAAAATCCGGTCAACTTGTAAATGTGTTTCCTAAACACGAAGTTACAGCCACTGATTTTGGGGCCAAGTCATGGGTCTTATATCCTTCAAAAAATTATGTGCCTCATAAAACAAAGCTATTTATTGATTTTTTAAAAACAGAAATTAAACGCTAATCGTACTAGTTTTATGTTAAGTGCTCAAAGCCGAGTGATGTTTTATTTGAATATTTCGTATTACCGTCAGCTATAAAAGCAATTTTAAAGGACAAGACTTAAGCTTTCCAAAATGACCACTTGAGTTTTCGAACTTCTCTGCCGCCTTGAGCATAATAGATTGCCATTCTAATGACATACAAATAGTTCTTACTTGTTTTATGGCCTAATTTTTCATTTATCTGTACAAGCTTTTTAAAAAGTAGTTCTGGTTTTTTATTCTTCAAATCTTTTTGTGATTGAATTTTAATGCGTTCAAAATCTTTTACGAATGTTTTACCGATGCCGGGAATGTTTAGTAAATCAGATTGGACACTTCGACCTAGTGTGGAAATTTTAGATTTTTGAACCTTTGGTGCCTTTCTTACGTAACTATTGGCTCTAATATTTTTTTTGGCCAACAAGGCTGTTTCTGATAACCTTCGATTTCTTGTTTCAGGCGCTTTAGCCTGTGCAATCCATTCTAAAATAGCTCTTCGCGCCGAAGGAGGAAAGGCTTTAAAATTTTTAAGCGAGGACGAATGTTTTTTTAAAGCCAGGTTTAAGTCCTTTGGAATTTTATTCTCATCTGTGACTTTAAGCTTATCCCAAGATCCATCTTTTTTGGCTTGCTCTATGACCTCTAATCCTGCCGGATTCATTTGCCCTGACTCTATTAAAACGGGAACTTTATCACGGTTTATTTTCGACCAGGCGCTTTTTGGTTTTCTTGGAGAGATTCTTAGCATTTTTCTTTGCTCATCTAGTTTTCGTGGCAAGCTATCAATCCATCCAAAACATAACAATTCATCTACGATTTTAGGATATTCAATATAGAACTTAGGTTCGACTATTTTATAAGTCACAAGCCAAACACTGTTTTTTTGCTTGTGATTAAGTTGAAGCCATCTTCTAAGTTCTTTAAGTGACTTAACTTCGACTTTTTCTAAATCCGTCATCATTTTAAAAGAATAGCATCATTTTTTAAGACCTAGAAACATAAATTATAAATATTTATAATCGTTGAGTTTGAAGCAGAACCACAAAGATGAGTTCAAAATTTTTTAATGAATACTTTGAACAAACTGCTCAAGTTCGAAAGCAAACTTTTCTGGTTCTTCGACATGTGGAAGGTGCCCTACATTCGGGAAAAGCACTAACTTTGAATCTTCAATTAAAATGTTAAATCGATTGGCTTGCCAAGGCGGAGTTAATTTGTCTTTATCTCCCCAAATGATTAAAGTTGGAATTTTAATTCTTTGAAAGAAGTTGTTATCCGAAGCTAAAGTTTTATCTTTTGGCGTAAGAAACTCTGGGAGCCAATCGGAAAAGCGATCATTGATTCCACTAAAGCCTAAGGCTCTTCGATGAATGGCATGCACTTGTGGTGTGATATCTTTGGGATCATAAACTGAAGCCTCGAGGATAGGACGAGTTAAGATTTGATGGGTAAGTAATGAAGCTAAAGCATTTCTTAGGATCGGAGTTTTCAGTGCTAGTTCTAACCATTGTGGCGCATTTTGTACCGCTTTCATTTGATCCGTTGCAAGCCCAGTATACGCAGAAACTAAAACTATTCCTTTACATCTTGAACCTAGTTCATTAACCGCACCTAAAGTGGCATGTCCCCCATACGAATGACCAATCAAGATTGCATTAGGAATTTTCATTATATCTAAAACTTCTTTAATTCTTCGGCCTTGGACTTTCCAATTGTAATCACTGCTATGAAGTAAACTTGCACCCGATGGTGGAATATCAATCGTGATCATATGATATTTGTCGGGTTTAAGTAATTTTATGGTTTGAAACCAATCTTCGCTCCAGGCCGATAATCCATGGATAAAAACAATTGATGGGCGATCGGTCTTAATCCCAAATTCTTGGACATACAAATACCCATCGCTGATATGTATAAATTTTCCTTTGATAGTTAAGTTTTCGTGAACTGTTTCTCGCCATATGGGCGAAAAAATTAAATAAACTAAAAAAATTATCACGACCGTAAATAAATAATAAAAAATTTTCTGACATATTTTTTTAAATCGCATCATCAAACATTCAGTCCAGATGTTAAGAATTCATTAATTCTAAGTAGAGATCTAAAAATTAAGTGAAGTCGATTTAGCAAAGTATCCATGTGTATAGTATAAGATAAGTTTTTAATAAGAAAAATAATTTTTCTTAAATTATAGCCCTATCTGAAAACCTAGACCACATACAACTATACTTTAAACTTAATTATCTACGCTTATTTAGGATCATGTCGCACAGATTCGTGCTCTGTAAATCTTCTTGTTTCTTATCTAGAATGTCGGCACAGATGTCTTCTGCCACCCTTGGATCCATTCTATCATTTTTATCTAACAACTCGTCGACACACGCCGTAAATTCGCGGTAATCGTCATTAGCTTGTGCAAGGGATAGGGTTCCAAAAGTTAAGATCATAGCAGTAAGAGTTTTAAACATTTTTTTTCCTCATGACATGGGTGTGCTTACTAGTAGTTTTCTGACAGGTTCGCCTTTTTCACA
>JANODG010000210.1:0-15388 GCA_031412575.1 Bdellovibrionales bacterium | reverse complement strand
TTGCAACGACGGTTGTGTCTAGATGGGAAGGCGAAAAATTAGAGCCGGAATTTCAGCACTAGATTTTTAGAAGATTAAGATCCAAAACCTTCCTAAAATAATAAGATCAAACAATCTTAAGAAATGAACTGATTAAATGATCTGATTTATTCAGTTGCTGAATTCGAGCAGACAAAACTAAAATCATCTGATTCATTTCATGTTTTTACAAATATTTAAATAATGATATTTTTTGATTTTGTTTTTATGAAAATCGTTATTAAAAAATTTTCATTTAAAGTTAAGACTTAAACTACTTTAGATACAGAATTTTTTTGTCGCCAAATTATTTTTTTTAAGCATAAATAGCTAATGATAAAAAAATCATTAAGTGAAAATCACTATAAATTAGTTATCTCAGATCTCTTACAACTTAACCGGCAAATAAAAAGACAAATTGCAATTCACAAATCGAGCTTTTTTGTTCATAGCCTCAAACGACCAAAGTCTAGTTCTAACCGCATTTGGACTGCCTTCTTAGTTTCGATATTTTTTACTCACACAATCTTGCCTTCGGTTTCAGCCCAAGATCAATCATCCGAAGTTGGAAGTGTTAGCGTAGAAGGTCCAAAACAAAATCTACAAAACTGGGTGGATTTGGCTTTAGAACAATCTGAAAGCCTTAAAGCCGTCGATATTAGCATTCAATCTTTAGATTCAGAAATTAAAGCGCGTGACTTAGTTTTGTCAGGACAATTTATTTTACAAGCCGAAAACTTTAATAACGATCAAGATGCCGTGACCTTTGCTCGACGTACTAGATCCAGATTTGTAGACTTAATTTATCAAAAACCTTTTTCTACAGGAACATTACTAAGTTTAACTTCAGGACACGATCGATCGCGCATCGACGGTTTTGGAATAAGAAACACCGCCGATTGGGAAGTCAGATTAACTCAATCTTTATGGAGAGATGCATTTGGCCGTGCAACACGCTTTAGACATCAAGGGGAACAGAGCGAGCTTTTGGCTCGAAAAGCCAATCTAACTTTAGAAAAGCAACAGCTGATAATTCAGTTGGAATCCCTATATTGGGACCTATCTTTGGCACTTAAAGAAGAACAAGTGCGAATTGATAACCTAAAAATTAGTAAAAATTTAAAATCTTGGACCATAGATCGACTGGCAAAAACTGCAGCCGAAAGATCTGATGTTTTACAAGCGCAGGCTTTACTTAGTAGTCGCGAATTAGATTTAATCTCAGTTCAAAACCAAATCGAGACTATAAAAAATAATCTTCGCATTTTAATACCTATGGACTTAACTCAGCTTCCCCTGCCGGTTTTAGATGAACTAGAACAACTAAGACCTTTAGAAAATTTAATGGTTGCTAAAGGCACGCTTGAAACGCCAGAACGGTTAGACACTGTGGCTTCTTTTCATTTAGCCGAACAAGCAGCTATACAAACTCAACAAGTCAGAGAAAGTTTAAAACCAGATTTAAACGCCTACTTAAGTTACGGACAAAACGGGATTTCGGAATCTTTTGATGAAGCGTGGAACCGTGCTGGTAACGATAGATATTCAGGCGTACGCGTGGGTGTACAACTGACCCTTCCCTTAGATTTCACATTAATTAAAGAACAAGAAAAAGCGGCGGCCCTTTCTGCCAAAGCGCAGGATTTAAGAACAAGCGCACTTACAAGAAACGTCCAAATCAGCTGGAAAGATTTAAATCGAAGACTTGAAGTTTTAATAAATCAGGTTAAAGAATCCAACAGCCTTTACCAATTTCAAAAATCAAAAGTCGAAGAAGAACGTCGTAGATATAAAATAGGTCGTTCAACAGTGTTTCAATTAGTCACTTTCGAAGTTGAGGCTGCCGAGGCCGAAATTAGAAGATATCGCTTTTTAGCCGAACTTAGAAAACTAGAAGGACAAGCCAGACTCTTTACAGGAACTAAGGATTTCTTATGAAAAAGCTAATTGCCATATCGATCAACCGTCCGGTGTTTGCTTGGATCTTAATGTCTGCCTTAATTATTTTTGGTGGAATATCTTTTGGTCGACTTGGAATCAGTCAGTTGCCTGACATCGATTTCCCGGTCATCAATATCAGTATTGATTATGAAGGTGCCGCCCCTGAAGTTGTTGAAGCTGAACTGATTGACCCAATGGAACAAAGTTTACTTTCTGTTGAAGGCATTCAGGAGATGAAGTCTTCGGTGCAGTTAGGTAAAGGTTCAATCAACTTAACGTTTGATATTTCCAGAAACATCGATGTGGCCTTACAAGAAGTTCAAACAGCTTTAAGTTCTGTTCGATATCCACTTCAAGTAGATCCCCCTGTAATTCGAAAAGTAAATCCAGAAGAACAACCTATTATTTTTATCGGGGTATCTTCAGATAAAGATCTTCGTGAAGTTTTAGTTTGGACAGATACATATCTGCTTGATCAATTTAGATTTATCCCTGGAATTGGGGAAGTTTCTATCCAAGGCTACAGCATAAGAAATTTAAGAATTTGGCCAGACTTAAGAAAACTAAATCAGTACGAACTATCAGTAACTGACCTTGTCGAAGCCTTACAAAATCAACATTTAGAGTCTGCGGCAGGGCAATATTCCGATGGCAAAACTGAATTCCGTGTTCGTTGGCTAGGTGAAGCGACAACACCAGAACAAGTTGCAAAAATCAGAATCATCCGTAGAGGTGGTCAAGTTATTCAAGACAATAGCTACACTATTGGTGATGTAGCTAGGGTCGAAGATGGTTTAAGTGACTTACGACGTACAGCGCTTGTTGACGGTCGCGATGCGGTTTCGATTTCTATTCGAAAGCAGCGGGGTGGCAATGAAGTGGTCTTGGCTAAAAATGTTCGTGAAAAAGTAAAAGAGCTAAAAGAAATTATTCCGAAAGAGTATAAAATTCAGATTAATGCGGATTTTACGACGGCTACTAACGCTGTTGTGCACACCACGCAAGAAAAACTAGTGTTTGCTTCGATCATCACAATCTTTGTGTGTTTTTTATTTTTAGGCAGTTTAAGTTCTGCAATTAATATTTTATTTTCTATACCAACATCAATCGTTGGTACTTTTTTAGTTATTTATTTTGCAGGCTTCACACTAAATATTTTTACTTTACTAGCTTTGACACTATCTATTTCTATTGTTGTTGATGATGCCATCATGTTGTTGGAAAATATTGTCAGGCACTCTAGGATGGGAAAAAGTGCGGCGCAAGCCTCTTACGATGGGTCTGTGGAAATTTTACCAGCAGCCTTAGCTTCGACATTAGCAGTTATGGCCGTCTTTTTACCGGTCATTTTTATGTCTGGAGTCATTGGTAAATTTTTCTTTCAGTTTGGTGTGACGATGTCGGTTGCCGTATTATTGTCACTTGTAGAAGCTGTGACGGTCACGCCAATGCGTGCTTCGGTATTTTTAAAATCCTCACAAAAAATTTCAAAATTCGAAGCTTGGCTTGATCACAAGTTCGATAAAATCAATGCCACTTATCAAAACTGGCTAAAGTTCACTTTAAGATATTCTAAGACAATTGTGTTTGGATCCTTAGTTTTATTCGCGCTTTCGATGTTATCTGTTAAAGCGCTGAAGAAAGAATTTGTCCCGGCTCAGGATCAAAATTTTATTTTAATGAATGCACAACTTCCGACAGGATCTTCCTTAGAGGCCAGTTATAAGAAGGCCATGGAAATTGAAAAGGTCTTAAAGAAAAGCCCTTATACGAACGGATTTTTTATGTCCATCGGTGGTGGCCCTGGAGCTAACGGTGTGAACCAAATTTTTAGTCCTATTAATCTAATTCCAAGACAAGAAAGAAAACTCACGCACTTACAAATCATGGATGTGTTCAGAGAAGAGCTAAAAGCCGTCGAAGGGGTTCGATTTACATTCAGAGATGTATCTTCTAGAGGATTAACATCTGGGCGATTAAATCCAATTTCGTTTAATTTAACTGGTCCCGACTTAGATGTGCTTAATAAGCTCTCGCTTGAAATCGTAAAACAACTTGAAGACGAAAAAGTAGCCGTTGATATGGATACAGACTTCAAAGTCGGTCTACCCGAACTATTGATTAAACCTGATCGAAAGAAAATGGCTGAATCTGGAGTTTCGATTGCGACCGTTGCAAATGCTTTAACTGCTGCAGTTGCAGGTGCAAGACAAAATCAAATCACAACCGGTGGTCGACGTTACGACATTAGGGTGAAACTATTAGATGAAAACTTACGGTCTTCCAAAGATATTTCAGAAGTCACTGTTAGAAACGATTACGGATTGAATGTGGATCTTGGAAAGCTTGTGACCTTTGAAGATCAAAAAACATATCAATCTATCAATAGACTTAATCGACAAAGATCGATTGGTGTGTTTGGAAACTTAGGGGAAGACGTAGGTCAGTCTGCGGCACTCGCACGTGCTGAGGAAATTTCTCGTGAGCTTTTACCGGTGGGCTATGACTTCAGTTTAGAAGGTTCTTCAGCTGGTCTTAATGAAAGTTTTCAAAGTTTATTTAGCGCTCTTTTAATTGGTATTCTAGTCGCTTACATGGTGTTGGCGGTTCAGTTTAATTCGTTCATTCATCCGATTTCAATCTTAGCAGCCCTTCCGTTTAGTTTAACAGGTGCATTGATGATCTTGTGGATTTGGGACGTATCTTTAAATATGTTTAGTTTTATTGGCTTGATTGTGCTTATGGGTATCGCTAAGAAAAACTCTATCATGTTGGTTGAATTCACCAACCATATCCGAGGAGCCGAAAAAGACGTTAGAAAAGCATTGTTAGAAGCTTGTCCCGTAAGACTAAGACCCATCATTATGACTTCGATCGCAACGATCGCCGCTGCAATTCCACTGATTTACGGAAACAGCATTGGCCAAGAAACAAGAACTCCCATGGGATTAACGATTGCAGGTGGAAGTTTAGTTTCTACCTTGTTCACTTTGTTTGTCGTTCCGTCTTTGTATTTAATGTTGTCGAAATTAGAACGACCAAATGCCAAAGAAACTTTTAAAGAGCACTAAAAAAATATTGTTTACGAAAATATTCATTTGAATATTTAATATAAAAAAAGCCAACAATTTCTTGTTGGCTTTTAAAATTCATTTAAAAAATTGTTTTTAAGAAAAATTATTTCTTAACAGAATCTTTAGCTGGTGTAGCCATTTCTGTACCTTTTGCTGCTTTAGCATCTTTTGCTGGTACTGCTTTAGTTGTAGTTTCAACTGTAGTAGTTGTTGTCGTAGTTGAAGTTGCTGCTGCTTTTGGCTTTTCTTCGTGGTGACCAGCAAATGCTAAAGTAGAAACCATCAAAGCTGCGATTATTGTCATTAATTTCATATTATCTCCTTGTTGTTGTTACATCTTAAATTCAAATAAGTGTAATTAACAAAGTCTTAAAAAGCTATCACTGACATAACGCTGACAAATAAAATTGTGGGCCGATAAGAAACTTTGATGTTCAGTAGTAGCGCATACCAAATATTTGATTATTTGAATTTAAGCCAGTGACCACGAAAGCCAATAAAATAGTCTAAAGCAGACACTAAACTTAAAATTAAGCTTACGATAAGCACAATCTCGCCAATAAAAAAAGCAGGAACTGGCAATAAATTATCTGGAAATAATAGCAAAGGGATAGCCACCATCTGAAGAGCCGCTTTAGATTTACCAAGGGCGCGTGCAGAAATCACCACACCTTCTGCAGCGGCAAAGGATCTAAGGCCACCAATAATGAAATCTCGGGTCATAAAAATTAATAAAAAAGCGGGGTTTAAATCTTTAGAAATAGTTAAAAGCACTAGACCGAATAACACCACAACTTTGTCCCCGATGGGATCTAAGAATTTTCCAAAATTAGAAACCATATTGTATTTTCGGGCTAACATTCCATCAAAGTAATCTGTCAAACTAAGTAGCCCAAAAAAAGCGCTCACAAAAATCCATACGTTTTGGGTGTCATACCACCACGGAAGAAGCAAAATTGGTGCGAAGATAATTCTGACTATGGTTAAAAAACAGATGAAATAAAACATTTGAAAATTATAACAACAATTCTTAGAAAAAACCTACGAAGTCCAAATTGTCTATGTGCGTTTTATAGAAACAGCACTTAAAATTTAAATTAGGTTGAAAAGAGATACTTAACAGATATTTATAAGATTAGGGTTAACAGAAACAAAACATAGTCCCATAAATTTTTATAAGACTCTTATTAAATTTTATTTTCATGGTGACTTCAATTTCTGTAGATTTTAAGTTTTTATATTTATGATTTTAATGTTAGCTTCGTTCTCATTAAAAAGTTCAAAATTTTTAGAAGATAAGATCTTTGTCGATTAAAAACCTGAGGTTTGATCTTAGAGTCAGGGTTTAACGACGAACTTAGAAATTGAAGTTAGTTTACCACAAACCTTTCCTTTATTTTTGGTGACCTTTGGAGTCTGAATTGAACAAATCCATTTTAAATGACTTTTTTTATGAAAAACTAATTCAGTTTCACGAAACCGATATCATGGGCATTGCTCATCACAGTAATCATTTGAAGTGGATGGAAGAATGTCGGATGGCTTGGTTGATTGAAAAGGACTTACTTAAACTTCATTCGCCGCACAAGGATTATACTTTGGCTGTGCTTGAAAGTTTTGTGAGCTATCGAAAACCATGCTTGCTTGGTGAAAAAATCCAAGTGTATTTAAAGCTTTACACGGATAAGTTAAAATTTAGGTTTTACTATGGAATTTATAGCAAAAACGAATTATGTGCCTATGGCCATACTTTACATATTGGTGTAGACAAAAATATGAAAGTCATAAAACCACCTCAAGGTCTGATCGACCCCATCAAGGAGAACACGGCATGGACAGAAACCTGGCCCTCGAATTTGTAAGAATCACCGAAGCTGCGGCGCTAAATAGCTCGAAATTTATGGGATTAGGACAAAAAGATGCGGCAGACCAAGCAGCAGTTGATGCCATGAGACGCGCCTTTGATGACGTGATGGTTTGCGGTGTTGTAGTGATCGGCGAAGGCGAAAGAGACGAAGCCCCAATGTTGTATATTGGTGAAAAAGTAGGATGTGGTGATAAAAACTCACCCCAAATCGACATTGCCCTTGATCCCCTTGAGGGCACAAATCTTTGCGCTTACGGAGCACCTGGTGCGATCAGTGTGATAGCCGTTGCCGAGCGTGGAAATTTCTTACATGCACCAGACACTTACATGGATAAAATTGCCGTTGGTCCAAGGGCCAAAGGTGTCATCAACATCGATGCCTCGGTCGAAGAAAATATTTTAGCTGTATCAAAAGCTTTGGGCAAAGAGGTCAACGAACTTACTGCCGTCGTTTTAAACCGTCCTCGTCATGAAATTTTAATCAAACAACTTCGGGACTTAAATGTCCGCATTAACTTAATCGATGACGGTGATGTTTCGGCAGCCTTAGCCACCGCTTGGGATGATTCAGGCATAGATATTTTAATGGGCACCGGTGGTGCACCAGAAGGTGTCATCACAGCTGCGGCCATGAAATGCTTAGACGGTGATTTCCAAGGTCGACTTAAATTTAGAAACGAAGACGAAAAAGCCCGAGCCAGAAAAATGGGCGTCACTGACTTCGACAAAACACTCACCATCGAAGACCTAGCTAAGGGCGACGTCATGTTCATTGCAACCGGCATTACCTCTGGTCCCCTCTTAAAAGGTGTTCGTTACATCGCCGGAGGCAAAGCCCTCACAGAATCCATCGTGATGCGTTCGAAAACCGGCACCATCCGACAAATCTCTGCTACCCACACCCTGGACAAAAAACCCAAACACTTCCGCTAACAAAAGGTGCCAGGTTCCGAATGCTGGTCACACCGCAACATCTTTCCCAAAAGGTGCCAGGTTCCTTTTCGGAATTTGGTGTCCGATATTTTTCAATTCAATGAATGGCCGGCTGTAGTGCCTTTTAATTTCAGTTTAGCTATGGTAATTCGATGAATTGAATTCCGAAAAGGAACCTGGCACCTTTTAGGAAAGCTTTTTTTAAATAGCAGATTTGAATTTTGAAGGTTTTATTGCGCTGTGACCGGCATTCGGAACCTGGCACCTTTTGGGAAGATATGAAGATTTTGTGTTTTGGATGTAAAAAAGAAGTGTCGATTGAGGACAAGGTTGGGTTTCGCCAAGACTGCGCAGACTGTGGCCATGATTTACATAGCTGTGTTCAATGCCAGCACTATGATCCAAAAATTTATAATGAATGCAAAGAAACTATGGCTGACAGAATTTTAGAAAAACAAAAAGCAAATTATTGTGAGTTTTTTTCGGCGGCTGTGTCTAATAATTTAGCCCAGACGGTGGACCAAAAAAAAATAGATCTTCTTGCCCAAGCCGAAGCTTTGTTCAAAAAGAAATAAATTAAATTTTAGCTGCTGGTTTTTTCTTCCAGCGGTCGTGAATCCACATCCACATTTCGGGACGCTCATCCACTTTTGATGTCATCCAGTCATTACATTTTTGAGTGTAATCTGAAACACTCATCCCCTGCTCGAACTCCAAGGGCGGATTAAAATCAACAATCACATCATCATTTTTATCTCTGTAGACATTCGCAGGAATTACTTTTCGTCCCTTCTTCTGCACAAAGGTTGCAAGCGACGAGTTCGTGTACGCCGGCTGATGAATGAAACTTGAAGCTATGCCACGCGGCGGATACGTGAATTGATCTTGTACAAACACAACGACTTCGTTTCGATTCATAGCTTGAAGAATTTCGTCTAAGGAATTTTTAGGCGCAATGTGTTTAAGTCCTGAAAGTTCGCGAGTTTCAAAAATAAGTTTATGGATTAAAGGACTTGAAATTCTTTTGGCAATAAGATTCAATTTGTAACCCTCTAAACAGGTTCTAAAAAGCGCAATTTCCCCGTTGCCCACATGAAAGGCCATAATGTATACGCCTTCATTTTTTTTAAGCTCTTCATCTAAATAGTGAGTGTTTTTTAAATGGCAGTACTTTTTAACTTTTTTGGGCGAAAAAACAAAATAAGAGTACTCAAAAATCGTCATGATTAAATTGTAAAACGAAATGCAAATCACCCGGTTGTACCACTTTTGAGATTTCCCAGGGTACGAGGCCTTAAGTTGACCCATCATAAGGGCTTTACGGTTTCGAATAATATAAAACCAAAAAAATGTAATTAGCCAAGAAATAAACCTCTTTAAGGGTCTTGGACAAATATAGAATGGAAAATAAAAAATATATTTAATCATAAAAAGCACAATAATATTCGTAAGATAATAATTCAACCGCCTTAGACATAATGCGCACGGATCTTAGGCAGTATTGTTGTTGAAAATCAAGAAATTGCAAATCTACATTCAGATTTAAGACCCTTGATGACAACAGATAACCGTAGTCCGCTTGTTAATGGCCTAGGGACACTTTGTGTAGTATATCCTAAATAACCAATTGATCTTAAATGTTTTTAAAAAACCGAATTGGTTCTTAAAATTTTTTCCCAGGAGTTAAAAAATGAAAATCGACATCGGAATTGAAGAGTCAAAAAGAAAAGCTATTGCAGAAGGTTTATCTCACCTGTTAGCTGACACTTATACGCTGTACTTAAAGACGCACAACTATCACTGGAACGTCACAGGTCCTATGTTTCAAACTTTGCATTTGATGTTCGAAACCCAGTACACAGAGCTTGCATTAGCCGTAGATTTGGTCGCTGAACGCATTAGATCTTTAGGTGAAAAAGCCCCAGGTTCTTACACTGAATTTTCGAAATTAAGTTCAATTAAAGAAGCCGTCGGAAATGTAGTCGCAGAAGATATGATTAAAGACTTAGTAAAAGCCCAAGAGTCAGTCATTAAGACTGCTAGAAGTATATTTCCCGCGGCCGAAGAAGCGCATGATGAAGCGACCGCTGATTTGTTAACCCAACGTATTCAACTTCACGAAAAAACTGCTTGGATGTTACGAAGTTTACTTGGGTAAAACGTAATTTAAGTTTGATAAATAACTAAAAATTACATTAATAAATTAATTTTAAAAATTAAAAAGGAAAATATATAATGAAGAACCGTCTTTGTATCAAATCCCTATTTCTAGTTTTTGCTTTAATAGCAACGGCGTGCACTTCACAGCAAAAAATTAGTCGCGATTTTGACCCAAAAGCAAAAATCCAAACCATCGAAGTGATTCCGAAATATTTTGTTTATGCCCAAGATGATAAAGTTTTAAATTCAACTTTAGAAAAAGAACTTTCAAAAATGGATGCAGATTGGGGCAAACAAATTGCAAGTTACAAAACCTATCAAAATTTACATTTAGCTTCAGCCCTATTACAGATCGGAACTTTAATTGCTTGTATCGCAAGCTTTGGTAATGACGACGAAAATGGACAAAACGATGAAGCTTTAGGTTGGTGCGGAGCCAGCATTGGTTTTGGTTTAATATCAATTCCATTGGAAAGAACAGCAAGACTTCGTAAACACAAAGTTGTTTCTGCTTATAATTCTAAGTACTAAAGTAGGTCAGGCAAAAAATGAATTTCATTAATTGGATCAGCAAAAAATTTTTACTTAAATTTTTTTTAATTTGTGCTTTAAGCCTGTGTTCTTGCGCATCGCCAAAGGTGGGATCAAAACCAGATTTTACTAAAAAGCTTGAAATCAAAAAAACGATCCTTCCTAGATTCAATCAGTCAAATCAGTTGGTCGAAATCAGTTATTTTACTGAACATCCAGACTTAGAAATAAGAAAAGAATATGTTACTCACCGACGGTACGCCAATTATCAAATTTACGGGATATTAATTTCTGGCAGTGCCGCTATATATGGGGTTTTAGCCGATGAAAAAAATATTGAAATCGCAGGAGCTATAGGAATTGCAACTTCTTATCTTTTTCTGCCTTTTTTTGGATACAATCTTCGAAGAATCGCAAGAAAACATAACAAACTTATCGACGCCAAAACGGCTCTAATATTTCCAGATTACAATCACTTAGACGGCAGTGCCTCGCTTAAAGCTTCGTTTAAATTTTAAAACACAAGTAAAATATCAGTTCTTTAAATCATTTTTTAGCCGGCTTGCAGTTGCCGAAAAAAGGGCGCAAAAAATATAAATGTTACCCGGTCGACATCCATATAACCGATTTTCGTTTATATGATCTTAATCATAGATTACAAAGTTGGTCCAAGATTTGCTGCTTAACCAAGAACTCTTAACCAGGACGTAATATGATTAAATTTAATAAATTAATTCTATCTGTTTTTTTAGTAGCTATGAATTCAGCAAGCGCGCAACAAAACACATTAAAAGAAGAAATTTCCGGAAAAACTTGGTGTTTAGACGATTCTTACTCTTTCTTTTTAGAGGATGCCCCAGACACGGCACTTACTGAATCTTTCGATTTCAGAAACAACGGCGAAGTTGTCTACAAAATAGTAAATATTAAAACAAAAGAAATTATCGAAACCGTAAAAGGAATTTGGTCCGCAAATAAAGATAAAATCACACTTAAGGGAAACGGTGAAACAGACACACTTGATGCTAAAGTAGAGGGTGACCAATTAATGATATTTGAAAGATTAGATAACGAAGAGTTATTCTGGCAAACTTACAACGTTTGCTCGAAGTAATTGTTTAAAACTATCCCCTGTTAGAATTCAAACAGCACGTACAAAAAATCGGCGTACTAATATGGAATACCTGTAAATTCTGCAGGTATTACAGATATTTATAGACCCACTCTTTAGGCACGTTTATTGTATGTTTACAAATAGAACCTAATTTGAAATGAGGATTATCTAAATATGAAACAGTCGGTTTTAACAAAAAAAATGAATCTATCAGCTGCGACATTTTTTTTAATGATCCTTACTATTTCACAGATTTCTTCAGCTGCGGTAACCCGCTTACCTCAAATTAATTTTGGTTCAAGACCGTCAGCTCGTACTGAAGGCACAATCTGTTCAGACTGCGCAGTGAGAGCTCCACAAAATTCTTTAATGGGTCAACTAGCGCAATTGGATTCTGGAACTGAAAAAATATTTAATGCTGCTTACTTAAACGATAATGGTGAGAGATCGAATCTTTATGACCTTCGAAATCGTCGAGCTCGTGGAGAACGTTTGACCACCGAACAGAAGGCCATATTGCAGGCTAGTGACAGAATAGGATTAGTTTTCTGGCCAGGTTGCATTAATTCGGAATCAGGCAGAGAGGTTGAAGGTAACGCTACATTGATTAAAATTGATGGTCGAGATGCTATAATTACTTCAGCTCATTTTATCAAAAACGATAATGGCGTTTTACATGGTGATTGTGATTTAGATGATTACTCGAAAGCCACTTTTATGCCGAATTACAGTTATTACGGACAAACCGGACAATCTGCCGTTTCTGATTCGACTGTTTTTAGAGAAGTACGAGCTACCGCAGACCGACGATTTGGTGATTTTAATAATGACAAGATTAGATTAGAAAATGATTGGATTGTTTTGTATTTGGATGAACAAATTTCGAATAAACCAGCCCCTAACACTTCTGCTCCACGAGGATTCGTTGAATTTGCGAGTGCTCAACCTGAAAAACAAACAGTGCCTGGGTATATATTAGGTCTTGATGAGCGTCAGGGACCAGGTAAAACTACGTTTCAGGCATGTGATGTCGTTGCCGATGTCTCTCAATCGTATAACAGCTGTGACACTGACGGTGGGTCGAGTGGTTCTTTAGTGGGTGTTTTAGAAAATGGTGAAATAAAGCTCCATGGTATTAATAATAGAAACAGTGATGCCCTACCGCTTAAAGGAGAACATCCAACACCCTCCGATTATAAAAAATGGAACCATGGTGTATCTTCTGACCATATTTCTGATGAAATTCAGCAAGTGTTAAATCCACAAGGAATTGACACATAAAAGTAACCGGCAGGGAACATTTTTGTAACACTTAATAGTATTCATCCCAAAAAGAGACACGGAAGCTTGGTTGATTTTATAGAGAGTTAAATTTTTCCGATAGTTCTAGTATGGAAACAAAAACTCCTTTGAAAATTTGTATAATCGCATTAATTTTATCACTCACCACACCTGTTCTTGCGCTTGAATTTAACGCTGACCCGGTTCCAACAGTGGACTGCAACCAGGTACAGACAAGTGAAATGAGATGTTTCAATAGCGTAGAAAAAGATAAGGAATCTGCCGTAACTACTGTTAAAGACAGAATCCTTGAAGCGGCTAGACTTGCTGGCGATAATCAAACGGAAGAATGCCAAAAGCAAGTTACGAAGTTTAATTCTAGCTGTAAGCAATCGGATTTTGAATACATAGAAAAAAATATTAATGCAGTAAAAGCACACATTGATCAGGAGTTGTCAGTAAAAGAATCCCTAATCAATGAAACTTCAAACCCCAAGTTAAGAAACAACGAGGGCGTGGTAGCGAGCATGATCGAACGCTTAACGACAATAAAGAATAGTATTGATACAGATAAATCTTCACTGGAAGCGCTAAATCAAACATTAACAGAACTAAATAATTCTTGTATAAATGAGTTAGAAAGTTCAAGACTCGTCTGCGTACAACCTACAGTTTCTACCATTGGTGATACCGTAATCATTAAACAAACAACAACTAGTCAATCTTTTGCGAATGAAGTTAACGCAGTAGAAGAACTGGATTATGCTTCTGCGACAGTAGCAGCTTCGGGAGTTGTAGAATCAAAAGCTATTGTTGACGGACTTAGAACAGTTGAAGGTCGTCATGGAATTACAAGTATGGCCAGTGATAAAGCTTTTGAATCTTTAGATTTAACAAATAGCTATGCTACAACATCCTCGCAACAAATAGAGAATATCATTGAATCACTCAGACCACTTAGTACTTCATTAGATAGTCCTGGCGCATGCGCTCCTCGGCCGGGCCGACCTTGCCCTTCAACTGGTGCTGATGACGATTCAATTGCGGCTGGAGCATTAGAGGCAATCGAGCGCGCAGAAGCGGCCGAAAGAGCAAGAATCGCCGCGGAAGCTGAACGTAAGAGTAGTCCAGGACCTGGTAGTTCAGCAGGCACAGCCTCAGCTGACGATCTTGGTAACGATGCCATGAACAGCGCTTTCGGCGGTACGCCGGGTGATTCAGACCCAAGCGGTTCACCAACTGGAGCCTCAGGTAGTAATCCTAACGGCAGCGGCCTAGCCGGTGCTCTTTCAGGGTTAACTTCAATGATGGGTAAAACTTCAGGCGACATTGGCGATAGCAGTTCTTACGGAAGTGACTATGGGAATTATCGATCAAATTCTAATGGATCTAATGGCAGTAGTTACACTAATAATCCAAATCCTGATTACAACAACAACTCATTCCCTGCTATAAAGACAAGCGGTACTTCTAAAAACCAACAACCACAAGCGCGAGGTTTCCAACCTCAGTCACAAGGTGCTACTCAACCAAATGGCTTCGGCGCGGGGCAAGGGTCGAATGTAGGCGGCTTTGATTCCAGCAGTGCTGGAGCAAGCGCCCAAGATTCTAAACCAGGTTTATTCAGTCGCTTGTTTGGCAAGAAAGATAAAAACATGTTCGGTAAAACCACAGGCTCAGGCGGTGGCGGATCACTTTCAGGTGCAAATAAAGCCGGAAACCGAAAAACATCATCTGGTTCAAGCTACGAAGAAATGGACCCTGCTAATCCATCACTTAAAAATGGTCGGACTTTTGACCCCAACAAATATATGCCGTCCAAAGACGCCGAAGAGCGTGCTTACTTACGATCCACAGGTCGTAAAATGGCTTCCAGAGGCCTTGCTAGCGCTTCAGACTTCCAATGGCCTGACGACATAAGCAGAAATAAAAACGCAAATCTTTTTAAGACTGTAAATCTAATTCACAGAGCCAAATTAGCTCAATAATCTCTAAAGTTTTTGGCTTACCGTAAGCCAAATTAATTTTCGTCAATTATCTTTACATATAGGTATTATCTAGATAATATATAGATATGCTTAGCTTCGAATGGGACGAAAATAAAAACAAAATAAATCGTAAAAAGCACGGAATTTGGTTTGAAGAGGCACAAACTGCCTTCGATGATCCGAATGGTCGACTTTTTATGGATCAAGATAGTTCCGACGAAAAAGATGATCGGTTTATTTTATTAGGATACAGCTCAAATAGGTGTTTTATGAAGAAAGATTATGATTTTACGAAAATGAAGGAAGTAAAAAACAGCTACGCCAAAAAAAAAAAGGCTGTTGGAATTAATTTAAGTCCTGCCGTGATAGACTATTTCAAAAAGATGTCTGACGATACGGGTGTGCCATATCAGCAGCTTATTGATTTTTACCTTATGGATTGTGTGAGAAGCAAAAAAAAGCTTTCTATGAAATGGACCGG
>JANODG010000209.1:0-1576 GCA_031412575.1 Bdellovibrionales bacterium | reverse complement strand
AAAATTTGCATGACCTGTTCTTCGGCTTTAGTTAATTCGTTCATTATATTAAAATTATTTTATCAAAAGTAAACGAAATAATTAGTCCGCACAACTATATTTATAGTTTAATAACTACAAATGTAGTTTAAAATTACAAGTAATTGAAAATCAAATACTTTAATTTTCAAGGCATTTATAAAAATGACCTTTTAAAAAAAATTTCTTTGTTTTTTACGTCCAAACGATACTCACACGCTTCGCTTTTTTTTTGCAATGATGCGGGCTTCGCGCCTTGTGACTCTCGTGCTATAACGCCTCTGGCTTCGGTTCTGTTATTAGCAGAAGAATAAAATTTTTTGACTTAGTCTAGACTAGATTTTGTATTAAATGAAAAAATTTTTTGCTAAAGCCCGTGCTTCGCGTCTACGGAATCATTGGCGCCGTAGAAGATTGACTAAATTTTTGACATGGAGCAGCTCTATAAAGTTCAAATAATTCTCCTAATCCCCCTTTTAAAATAGCTCTCGGGACAATTAAATCTAAGAGACCATGATCTAAAAGTGATTCTGCTACTTGAAAACCATCAGGCACTTCTTGATTTAATGTTTGTTCAATAACTCTTTTGCCAGCAAAAGCGATATAGGCTTTTGGTTCAGCTATGATGATATCACCCAACATACCAAAACTAGCAGTAACCCCTCCAGTTGTAGGGTAAGTTAAAATCGATATATAAAGAAGTCCTTTTTGAATTTGATGAATTTGTAAAACAGAAGCAATTTTTGCCATTTGCATTAAACTTAATGTACCTTCTTGCATGCGTGCTCCTCCGGAAGCGCAAACAATAATTAAAGGCAAAGAATTTTGAGTAGCATGCTCAATTAATCGTGTAAGTTTTTCCCCTACTACAGATCCCATACTTCCTCCCATAAACTGAAAATCCATCACTCCTAAAGCAACCGAAATTCCATTTAATTCTCCTATACCTGTTTGAACTGCATCAGTAAGTCCTGTATGCAACTGATTCTCTTCTATACGATCTTTATAAGATTGTTGATCAACAAAATCGAGAGCATCACAAGGTAACATATCTTCATCCATAGGTTCCCAAGTTCCAGGATCAATTAATAATTCGATCCTTTCTGTACTATTCATCTCCAGATGATAGGCACATTTATCACAAATACGTTGATTTTGCTTTAAAAATCTAACATACAACATACTTTCACAATTATCGCATTGTGTCCATAAACCTGCACTAGGGTCCGATTCAGGATATTTAGGTTTCGGAGTTGTAAGCAATTTTAGTCTGCGTTTTTCTTCAAACCAATCAACTAATGACATAGAAAAACCTCCTTGAAAAAATAATAAAATTAAAGAAAGGCCTAACTAGAGGCGCGTAGCTCGGCGAAGGAAGATAAAAAGTTTATTGTAGTGAAAATGAAAAGCCATTAGATTAGGGGGTCGACGAAATTGAATTTTCTTTTTATGTAACATAAGATATTGTGCTACGCGCCTCAAAAGATCGGAGTCGAAAGAAATTTTTTTTGATTAGTAGATTATATAGATAGTCTGTACCAAGTTGAAAAAAATTTCC
>JANODG010000208.1:0-12936 GCA_031412575.1 Bdellovibrionales bacterium | reverse complement strand
CAGTATCCTCGATGTTCCAAAAAGATGAGTTTGAAAAATTAACTGGTCCCTTAATTAGGGGGGATATAGACACTATTGAAAAACACAAGTGTGCCTTGAAAAAAGATAATCCTAAATTGCTAGAGATCTACCAAAGTTTTGAAAATTTATTTTTCGAGGAGATCAAATCATGAAAATTTACGACTGGAAGCAAAGAAAAATAAAAAAAGAAAAGATCAGTATGCTTACGTGCTACGATTTTACTTTCGCTAAAATCATGAACCAAACTAAAATCGAAGCTTTGTTAGTTGGCGACAGCTCTTCCATGGTGATTCATGGGGACGACAATACCATTGGTTCTAAAGTGCAGGATTTAGCAAAGATGTGTGCTAGCGTTGTTAAAGGGGCTAAAGATAAATTTGTCGTTTGCGATTTGCCATTTGGTTTTGCTTTTGAATCCCAAGAAAAATTTGTTGAAGGTATAAAGTTGATCATGGCGTCGGGGGCCCACGCTGTAAAAATTGAAGGCTTAGTTGGTATTGAAGATCGAATTTCAATGCTGATCAACATGGGTGTCCCTGTGATGGGTCACTTAGGGCTAACCCCACAGTCGGTTCAAAAATTTGGTGGATTTAAAGTTCAAGGCAAGTCCGATGAATCACGAAGTGAAATTTTTAAATCTGCAGTCCAGCTTCAAGAACTTGGTGCTTTTGCAGTAGTTCTAGAATGTGTTCCTAATGATTTGGCAGAGACTATTACGCATGAACTATCTATTCCAACGATTGGCATTGGCGCAGGCATTAGTACAGACGGACAAATTCTAGTGCTTCATGACTTTCTTGGCCTTACTGATTTTAAAGTAAAATTCGTTAGACACTATTTGAATGCAGGTGAATTGGTGAAATCAGCTGTTGATAACTATGTGGAAGACGTGACTTCAGCTCAGTTCCCGAGTGCGGATGAAAGTTATGTCTAAAATCATCAGCTCTATTTTAGAAATGCAAGATTTTAGAAGTCAGCTCGTAAATAAAACCGTCGGCTTTGTGCCTACTATGGGAACTTTGCACGATGGTCATTTAGAACTTATAAAAAACTCTTTAAAAAATAATGATGTCACTGTCGTCAGCATTTTTGTAAATCCTATGCAATTTAATAATGCCAACGATTTTGAAACTTACCCAAACAAGATCAGTTCTGATCTTGAGCTTTTAAAAATTCTAAATGTCGATGCTGTGTTTACACCAACGAAAGATCAAATTTATCCAAGAGGCTACGATTTTAAAATGTCAGAAAACAAAGACTCAATCGGTCTTTGCGGAACTGCTCGTCCTGGACATTTCGATGGCGTATTGACTGTCTTATTAAAATTATTTCATTTAGTGAAGCCTTCGAATGTTTACATGGGCTTAAAAGATTACCAGCAGTACTTATTGGTTAAGAATATGGCTGACGATCTTTTTATGGATATCCAAATTCAGGGTGTCGAAACAGTCAGGGATTCTTCAGGTTTAGCTTTAAGTTCAAGAAATTTGAATTTAACCGAAGATCAAAAAAAGATTGCAGACAAGTATGCTCAAATTTTTGCTTCGGACGATGACTTAGTTTCTATCAAAGCCGAATTAGAAAAGCTAGATTTAAATATTGATTACCTCACAGAAAGATGGGGCCGTAAGTTTGTTGCGGTATTTATTGGTAAGGTAAGGCTGATAGACAACAGACCTTACAGATACTCGAAGCAAACTACTGATCAGATGACCTACCAAGAAAACGAAAAGACTATTAACCAACCTGATTACTTTTTAAAAGAAAATTCAAAGTTAATATCACGAAATATTCTATTTAAAATGTCTGGATCAATTTCTTGTTATAAAGCGTGTGACGTGATTTCTAAGCTCGTACAAGCGGGACATAAAGTGAAAGTCGCCGTGACACCTGATACTTTTAACTTCGTTGGACAAGCCACTTTGGAGGGCTTATCTCAAAACAAAGTGATGAGTGATATGTACACTCCAGGTCAAATGATGGAACATATTCATTTAAATGACTGGTGTGATTTAACTTTGTTGTGCCCAGCAACTGCAAACACGATTGCTAAAGTGGCAATGGGTTTGAGTGACAATATTGTCACGGCATTAGCTTTATCTCGAGACACAAAAAAACCATATCTACTTATGCCAGCTATGAACAGCAGAATGCTTTCAGCTGAAGCCACTCAAGATTCATTATCAAAGTTAGAAAATCGCGGAGTTAAAATTATTTATGGGGATTCAGGTCATCTAGCTTGTGGGCATATTGGATCGGGAAGGCTTGCTGAACCAAGCCTTATCTTAAAACATATCGAGAATATTTTTGAATCAACTCAAAAATCTTCCATTGAAAAATTGAATGCAAATGTAGGTTCGCAATCGAAGCCCAATCCAGCTTCAAATCTGAATATAATTTCCACTGAAAAAACAAAAATATTGATCACTGCGGGTGGTACCGCTGAGCCTATAGATCCCGTTCGCACTGTGACCAATGTGAGCACGGGTCAAACAGGATTAGCCATTGCCGAGATGTTATCCGGTCGACTAAAAGAAAAAGATTTAGACAATTATTCGAGTGAGTACGAAGTCACTTTGCTTGGCTCTAGCGCCATGAAAAGTAAAGTAGAAAACCTAAAGTTGCCTGTCAAATTTGTAAGCTACACTTCGTTTAATGATTTAGAACTTAAGATGCAATCCATCTTAAGTTCTGAAGAATTTAGTGCAATTGTTCATTTAGCAGCAGTCAGTGACTATTCACCTAAAAAGCTGAATCTGGAAAACAAAACTATTTCATTGCCCAGCTTAGAAAAAATTTCTTTAGATGATGTTCTCAACGATGAAAAGCAAAACTTAGATCAAGAACAATCGAGTTTTTCAATTGAATTTAAAAAGAACAAAAAGCTAATCACAGAGATACGTGAGTATTCAAAAAACAAAAAAATTAAGGTCATAGCTTTTAAGTTACTTAGAACTGATGACTTACAAAAGATAAATTTTGAAATCGAAAAAGTACTTAAAAGCTCAGATTTTGTAGTTGTAAACGATCTTAAAAATATCACCGAATCAAAACACTCTTATGAAATTCACAATCGTCAGGGATTAGTTCTGCACGGTGAAAGTAAAAAAGATATGTCTTTAGATATTTTAAAAATAATTGATGGAGGTTATTCCTTATGATGTTGTGTTTAGATGTGGGTAACACCCAGATTTATGGCGGAGTTTTTAAAGATGACAAAATCGTTCATAACTTTAGATTAACAACTTCTGAAGGTCGGACTTCTGACGAAATCGGTTTATTTCTAAAATCAGTTTTAATTGAAAATGGATTTGATCCGAAGTCTATCGACCGTGTCGGCGTTTGTTCAGTTGTTCCAAGTCAGGATTATTCTCTTAGAAATGCAATTTTAAAATATTTTAAGCTCACACCATTTTTTTTAGATACAGGTGTAAAAACTGGAATTAAAATTAAATCCCCAAATCCTAAAGAAGTAGGATCAGATAGAATTTCCAACGCCATAGCAGCTTGTGAAATGTTTCCAGACAAAAACTTAATCGTTATTGATTTCGGAACGGCTACAACCGTGGATGTCGTTACAAAATCTAAAGAGTATTTAGGTGGGGCAATTTTAGCCGGTGTAAAAATAAACGCCGAAGCTTTAGAGCAAAGAACTGCAAAGCTACCTTCAGTAAAAATTATGAAACCTCAATCCCCAGTAGGCAAAACAACTGTGGAATGTATTCAGTCGGGATTATATTTCGGAACTATAGGCGCGATCCGAGAAATCGTTCAACGTTCCCACAAAGAAATTTTTAAAGACGAAAAATCCATGATTATCGCCACCGGCGGTCTTGCCCAACTCTTTTCAACCGAAGACCTCTTCGACCTCGAAGTCCCCGAACTCGTCCTCCAGGGCATCCGCATCTGCTACCAAAAAAATCTTTAGCCGTCTGCAGGACGAAAAGCTCCAGCCCGCCCTACGCAGTAGGAAAAGTTCCAGCGAAGTGCGCAGGGCGTGCGAAGCCGCCCGAAAAGCGCACGAGTGAACTAGACATCACCAAAAGGTGCCAGGTTCCGAATGCTGGTCACACCGCGCAAAACAAAGGGTACTTTCCTAAAAGGTGCTAAAAGGAGCCAGGTTCCTTTTCGGAATTTCACTCCGGACAAACTCGCGTTCAACAATTACTATAATGTATTAGAAAGTTTAAAAACTACATTTCATTTTGAAAATTCCGCTCCGGATATATTCATATCCAACAACAGTTAAACAATAGCTAAAGCTCCAAATGTCCGTTTGAAAATTCCAAAAAGGAACCTGGCACCTTTTGGTTACGCGGTGTGACCAGCATTCGGAACCTGGCACCTTATGCGAGGCCGGAACGGCCGAGGTGGGAGGCCAGCGGGCGACCGATGACGCTTTGGATCCAGTGGTGGACTTGAATCATTTTTTTTAAGTCGACGCCGGTTTTAAATCCCATGCGTTCGACGAAGTAGATTAGATCTTCCGTAGCTAAATTTCCTAATGCTCCAGGGGCGTATGGACAACCACCTAAACCACCAACACTAGAGTCAAAAATTCTAAAGCCTAAATCTAAACTTTTTAAAACATTAGCCAGTGCGGTTCCACGGGTGTTGTGAAAGTGCATTGCGATCTTTTCAATAGGAAGCTTTCGTTTTTTTAAGGCTTTAAAAAGAGCTTCCACATTGTTCGGAGTACCTACACCAATCGTGTCCCCAAGGGAAACTTCGTAGCATCCAATGTTGAAAAGGTCTTCAGTCAATTTTGCGACTTTATCTGCGGAGACGGGACCTTCAAAAGGACATTCAAACACCGTGCTTAAATAACCACGAACTTTTATTCTGTGTTGTTTAGCCAGTTTCATCACAGGTGCAAAACGTTCGAAGCTTTCTTCGATGGTGCAGTTGATATTTTTTTTACAAAACTTTTCAGAGGCAGCCGTAAAGATAGCAACCTCTTTAGCGCCGGATTGAATCGCCAAATCTAGGCCTTTCAAATTGGGAACTAATAATGAAAAGTTAATATCGCCTTTACCTAAATCGGGGTTCTTTTTCGAAGCCATATTTATTCTGGATGATTTTTTCGATGCTTTATTGTGGCCTGTGACCTTTTTAAAAATAGCGTCAGAGCCTTGCATTTGAGGAACCCACTTAGGTGATACTAAAGCGCCGACTTCAATATTTTTTAATCCCGTTTTTGAAAGGCGATCGATAAAATCGATTTTGATTTTAGGATCAAGAATGATCAACTCATTTTGTAAACCATCACGAGGGCCTACTTCAAAGATTTTTATGAAATTCGAGCTCTTCATTTTATTCTCCAATCTCTATAAGAATATCATCACTTTGAACAGAATCACCGGGTTTAAAATTAATTTTTTTAACTTTACCTTTTAAGTCAGACTTTAGCGTGTGTTCCATTTTCATGGCCTCTAAAATCACTAAGGCTTGTCCAGGCTCGACACTTTGGTTCGGTTCACATAATATTTTAAAGACAGACCCTGGCATAGGCGCAATAATTTCTCCGGAGGACGTCGAGCCGGAATTTTTACGAGTCTTTTTAAGATTAAACTTAAACGTATCTGCACCAAACTTCCACCAAATATAAGTACCTATCTGTTCAAAATTTTTAATCTCAAATTTATGTTTGTCTTTTAAATTATATAGTTCGTCATTACGCCAAGCCTGACCCCACGGATTAAGTGCAGACGAAGGCGTTTTAATTTCCATTCTTTTTGTTAATAAATTTTCGATTTCGCCCATGGATGCAGGATCAATTTTTGGAACTAAAGCTTTAGAAAAGTTTCTTTCAAAAAATCGTGTGGTCATCGTACCTAATATAAAATCAGAGTGATTTAGAATTTGGATCAGTAGGGGAGTATTTGTTTGAACTCCAAAAATAGTGCTGGTTTTAAGTAAATCTACAAGATCGGAAATCGCATCGATTCTTGAGGCTTGCGTGGAAATTAATTTAGCGATCATCGAGTCATAAAAGGGACTGACCTCATCGTTTTTTTCAAATCCAATCTCTATACGGCGAGAACTTGATTTAGGTATTTCGATAGTTCCTAGCACTCCGGTGCTAGGAATTCCGTTTTGGTATGGATCTTCGGCATAGAGTCTAAGTTCAATCGAATGTTTTAAATTTGAAAAATTAACTTTTTTCGGAAAAGGATATACTTTACCACCAGCAGTAAGAATTTGGGCTTCGACTAAATCAAGCCCTAAAACTTCTTCTGTCACAGTGTGCTCCACCTGAAGTCTGGTATTCACTTCTAAGAAATAAAACTGATTATCTTGAAACATGAATTCCACAGTGCCGGCATTAGTGTACTGGCCCTGCTCACCAATGCGTTTAGCATAAGACAAAACTTCTTCTCGTTGTTTTTCGCTCAAAGAGGGCGAAGGAGTTTCTTCAATGATCTTTTGGTGTTTTCGTTGCACCGAGCATTCACGCTCACCTAAGACGTGAACCTTTCCCTCGGCATCACCAAAAATTTGAACTTCTATGTGTTTAGCGTTGTCTAAATACTTTTCTAAAAAAACTGAACTGTTTCCAAAAGCTTTCAAAGCTTCGTTTTGCGCACTTAAAATTTCTTTCTCGGCGTCTTCACGTTTTTGAATCAAACGCATCCCACGGCCACCGCCGCCGGCTGCTGCTTTTACCAAAACAGGATAACCAATGCGGTCGGACTCTTGAATTAACTTGTCTACTGGGGCCCCTTCAAACTGAAACCCCGGCACCATAGGTACGTCGGCCGACTTACAAAGAGACTTTGCTTTAATCTTATCCCCAAAAGCTTCGATCACTTCTGGCGAAGGTCCGATAAAAATCAAACCAGCTTGAATTACTTTTTTAGCGAACTCTGCGTTTTCTGATAAAAAGCCAAAGCCTGGGTGAATAGCATCTGCGCCCATCTTTAAAGCCCCTTGAATTTGAGCCTCAATGTTCAGATAACTTTGTTGTGTTGGGCCAGGACCGATGTTGTAAGTCTCGTCACATAACCTATAGGCAATAGTTTTAATGTCAGGTTCAGAATGTAATAAGACAGTTTTAATACCAAGTTTTTTACAGGTGCGATGTATGCGACAGGCCACTTCCCCGCGATTAGCAATAGCAATTTTTTTAATTTGTTTCACAGTTTAGTTCTCACGTTTTGGTTTTAGATAAGAAATTTTTCAGTCGGGTTTGCGCTTCTGTTTCAACTCTGAGTTTAGAAATTAAATGGGTTGTTGAAACTCGGTGATCTTCAAAGTTGGGTTTATTAATGGATTGAATTAACTTTTTAGTTTCACGCACAGCATTCAAATCCAATTGGCTTAAATGTTTTAAGAACTCATCAAACTTAACAGCTAAAGATTCTTGAGTGTCCACTTCATGCACCAGACCGACTTGAAGTGCATCTTCAGCCGTAAAAAATTCGGCAAACATCATGTACTTTTGGATTTGGCTGAAATTGCATTTAGCTAATACGAACGGCGAAATAGCCGACGGCGCAAGTCCCATCTTTGTTTCGCTAAAACAAAACATAGTTTTAGACTCTGCAAAACAATAATCACTACAGGCAAGTAGGCCTAAGGCGCCGCCCATGACATACTTATGAGCGTAAGTGACAACAGGCTTAGTGATTTGAGACAAATTAAAGAACATATCAAATAGTTTATTAGACTCTTCTAAATTTTCTTCGAAGGTTTGTTCCACCTGTTTTTGCATCCACGAGAGATCCGCACCAGCACTAAATGTATCGCCGGCCCCTTTTATGACTATTAATTTACACGCATCATCTTTTTCTAGAGTCTTAAAAGTTTCAGATAGCTCTTCAATCATTTCCAAATTAAACGCATTTTTTTTATCTGGTCGGTTTAAGATAATTTGATAGATCGAATCTGTTTTTTCAATTTCAATAAAATTCATTTTGTAAATCCTGTAGTTATTTTTTAAACACCAATGCTGTTTTTCATATATCTAAAATTTAAAAATCTATTTATTATTTTATGCTTTTTCAACCCGTCCTATTTAAACAATTAGAAAACTGTGTAATTACATTCTGTAAACACCTTTAACAGGCGCAGGCCAAGATTTATTGTAACTTGCACTTATTCCCAAAGCTAAAACTTTTCGAGTGTCCACCGGATCTATAATGCCGTCGTCCCAAAGTCTTGCTGTCGAGAAATAGGCTGAACTTTCAAGCTCATATTTTTTTAAGATTGGAGCCTTTAAATTCATCTCGTCGTCGGCAGAAATTTTTTGTCCTGCTTTTTCTAACTGTTCTTTTTTAACAGTCCATAAAACATTTGCCGCTTGCTCGCCGCCCATCACAGAAATTTTAGCGTTCGGCCACATCCAAAGTTGACGAGGTTGGTAAGCTCTTCCACACATCCCATAATTTCCTGCGCCGTAAGATCCGCCAATGATCACAGTGAATTTCGGCACGGTCGCATTACTTACGGCCATTACCATCTTGGCCCCATCTTTAGCGATACCAGCATTTTCGTATTTTTTGCCGATCATGAAGCCCGTGATGTTTTGTAAAAATACGATTGGGATTCTTCGCTGATCGCACAGATCAACGAAGTGAGCCACTTTAAGTGCGGTTTCACTAAACAAAATTCCATTGTTGGCAACAATCCCAACTTTGTAACCGAAGAGATTAGCAAAACCAGTAACGATCGTTTTTGCATATTTAGGTTTAAATTCATGAAACTCACTGCCATCAACCATGCGAGCAATTATTTCTTTCACTTCAAAAGGCTTTCTAGGGTCTTTGGACACAATTCCATAAATTTCATTAGGGTCAAAAAGTGGATCGACGGGACAAACTTGCGCATCAGGTTTTTTCTTTAAAGGCACTTGGGCCAAGATGCTTCGACAAATTTTTAAAGCCTCATGATCGTCTTCGGCAAAGTGATCCACAACACCACTAATTTCGGTGTGCACTTTCGCGCCACCTAAATCTTCTGAGGTAACAATTTCACCAGTGGCGGCTTTAACTAAAGGTGGACCACCTAAAAAAATTGTCCCAGTGCCTTTCACAATAATGTTTTCGTCACTCATTGCAGGAACGTAAGCTCCGCCAGCAGTGCAGCTTCCCATCACCACTGCAATTTGTGGAATCCCTTGCGCCGACATCTGAGCTTGATTGTAAAAAACACGACCAAAATGATCTCGATCAGGAAAAACTTCCGACTGAAGAGGCAAAAAAGCTCCACCGCTATCGACTAAATAGATGCAAGGTAGACCATTTTCCATAGCAATTTCTTGGGCACGTAAATGTTTTTTTGCAGTGAGCGGATAATACGTTCCACCTTTAACTGTGGCGTCGTTCGCGATAATGATACATTCGTGATTACTGACCTTTCCAATACCAGTGACGATTCCAGCCCCAGGGGCATCGTTATCGTAAATGTTGTTTGCCGCTAAACTTGAAAATTCTAAAAATGAACTGTCATGATCTAAAAGTGCTTCTATACGTTCACGAGCTAAAAGTTTGCCCCGGGATTTATGTTTTTGAATGGCGGATTCACCACCACCAAGTTTTACGTTGTGAAGTTCGGTTTTAAATTTTGCAGTCAGATCTTTTAGAAAAATTGAATTTAAAGAAAATTCTGAGTCTGCTAAATCAATTTTTTTACCAATGATTTCCAATAAGCCTCCCAATTGGAGCTGCGCATAATAATTTATGTCTTAAAAATCTTTATGACTTAAAAATACCATTTCTAAATAGTATACGGTAGGCTTAAAATCTTACTAATTGAATCTTTCCGAGCTGAGATGGGACATATTATTTATATTTTTTAGGAGTTAAGATGAAAACTTTCGGGTTGATTGTGATTTTTGGATTGATGGTTTGGTCATGGTCTGCATTTTACAGTCCCACAAAAGGTGTATCCGAACAGACAATGATTGAAATCCAAAACAGTCTTCAAGATCAGATGCTACAAGTTATGGCGCAAAGTTCTTCAAAATTAAATAACATTGTTTTTAAACAATTTTGGACAAAACAAATTTCTGACGAACAAGTCAAAGCTCAGTTCGTAATCGCTTTTGATGAAGAAAGTGGTTCTGAAGACTCAGATGAAGGTGCTGCAAAGACAGAAGAAGTAACAGATGCAACTTCCGAAAAGTCTACCGAAAAAGAAGATTCCCTTGATGAAGACGACGAGGTCGCTACAACTAAAGTTGAAAGAAAAGGACACGTCATTTTGGTTAAAGCGGATGAAAGCGATAACGAGCAAGTTTGGATCATTGAATCTATTAAGATCGATGGGGAAACTATCGAGTTTCAAAAAGGTTTAAAATTTACATCAAAAGCGCAAAATTGAAATCAGATTCCGAATCAGTAATCGACTTTCTGAAAGTCTCAATCAACGGTGAAGTTTTAGATTCAAAAGGGCAACCACTACCTGCGCCGCAGGCTAAAAGTATTTTAGAATCCACAACCTTAAGTCCGAAATATATTTACTCCACTGTAGAAGATCAAATTGTTGAAGTGTTTGATTTTTTATTCATTATTAAAAAACTTGAATGGTCTAGCGGAAGTAAAATTAATGGCAATGCCCAATATGGCATTCAATTAAAATTAGATCTAAATCAGATTTATTTAGATTATAAAGATCGATTTATTATTTATAACGATATGGGAATACCATGTGTTTTAAGTGCTTTTGCACAAAATCAACTTTTTGATCTCTGCGACGAATACACCGATGATGATATGACATTGGGTGGAGTGACCTTTGAAACTGGTCCATGGCTTAGTCCTAATTCTAGAATTTCAGAAGCAGACTTTTGGTCCGAACGTTACATCGAGCAACGGACAGAGTGGGATTTAAATGAACCTACACCGTGTTTAGTTTGGGCATTAAAAAAATTTAAATTACCAAAAATGCGAGTAGCGGTTTTGGGGAGTGGACGGGGTCACGACGCCGCTTACATAGCTTCATTTGGACATATAGTGACTGCTTTTGATTTTAGTCCAGAGGCCATGGCAGAGGCTCAAAAAATCTATGGTGGCTATAAGGAAACATCCTCAAGTATCACTTGGGCCTGTGAAGATATTTTTAGTTTAAGCCCAAACTATTTTGGACAATTTGATTTAGTTTTTGATCACACTTTATTTTGCGCCGTTGATCCCTTAAAGCGCGATTTACTTTTAAACACGTGGCATAAACTATTGGCACCCCAGGGCCAAATACTTGGAGTGTTTTTCACTATGCCAAAGCCCAATGGTCCACCTTACGGCTCAACAGAAGAAGAGATCTTAACTCGACTTTCAAAAAAGTTTAGAAAAGACTTTTGGGAAAGATCAAAGGTGTCGATACCCAAACGCATGGGTAAAGAGCTAATTGTTCTAGCCACTAAGTCTGAATAAGCTTTCATTGCCCCTGCTATAAGCGAATCTGGTTCTTGTTATAAGATTTTATAAGTTTACAAGGCTTGCATTAGATTATAGTTTGTTTTTAGTTAAGTTTTCATTTGGGGGGCACTTTGAAATATATATTAATTCTAGTTACGCTTTTTTTCTCGATCCAATCCTATTCTCAGACATTAGTTAAGGTGACATGTTTGCAAAAGACTGAAGATGGTCTAGGGCAAATTCCAGAGAAGAAATTTTTAATGGACATTGGTCAAGTTGAAGATGGTTTACCACTTGTTGCTTTAAATGTTGATGACCAAGACCAAACTGCGAAGGTGACGCAATTTCAGTTTGAAGTGAATCGTGGCATGATCACGAGTCATTTCGTATGGGTTGAAAAAGCTGCCCCCGTGCAAAACGAAGTAAACTTAACGGAAAATAGACTTTTAAATATTGCTAAGATGGTGACAATTCCACCGGCAAACGCCGACGGCAACGCCACTTATCAACTGACGCGAGTGATTAGAAACGTCGACGTTGATAATTCTGACGCTACAGTTGTCAGAGTGAGTTACGTTTGTGATGAACCACAAATTTTGTAAATCTATTAAGTCAAGAATTCCGAAGATTTGAAATAAAATCTTAGAGAGAATTAGAAAACTTTTTTTCTAATGTAAGAAGGGCGGATTTTTTATCAACTCCGCCGGCATATCCAGAAAGTGATCCGTCTTTACCTATAACCCTATGGCAAGGAATAATAATAGAAATTGGATTTTTAGAATTTGCAGTGCCAACAGCTCGAAAAGCTTTTGGTTTTTTTAATTTAGCAGACTGTTCTAAATAAGATCGAGTTTCTCCGAAAGGAATGTTTTTTAATTCATCCCATGTTTTCATTTGAAATTCGGTACCCTTCAGACTTACAGGCAATGTAAACTTTTGACGTTGACCAGAAAAATACTCGCTCAATTGCAGTTCGGTATTTAACAGCACTTGATCGTCAGTAGATTCAGTAAATGTATCATTATATTTTTCAGCCAGCTTGAATTTGATTTCATCGATTAACGTATTTTTGGCAATTTTTCCGTCTTTAAGAATCTGATTAAACCAGTAAACACCAATAAGCTGATTGTCTTTAGCAACGGCAATAATCGGCCCCAAAATCGTAGCTATAACCTTGTAAACACCCATATGAAGATCCTTTAAGCGCGCAGGTTTAAGCGGCTACGCGCTAGTCGCTAAGTGCAGCAACCCATGCTATGAATGTTAAAATAGTGTTAAATGCTATGAAGTAAAGGGTAAACACCTTGAGCTATAAAAATAAGTACTTTTAAAAGGACAATTCGAATGAGTCAGCTATCAAGTCATCTAAAAGGTCAGGACGTTACTATTCAGCAAACTTTGCTAAGCGACTATAAACCCCATGATTTCAAAATTACAAACGTCAGCTTAGAGTTCGACCTTGATGTAAATTCCACATTAGTCACGTCCGAGCTTAAAATCGAAAGGGTAAATAAAAAATCTGACTCACTTTTTTTACAAGGGGAAGAGCTTAAGTTAA
>JANODG010000207.1:0-15717 GCA_031412575.1 Bdellovibrionales bacterium | reverse complement strand
GGCCCAATGAGAACTCAATTATGTATGCTCACTTCTATAACGTTGTATCATTCGAAAATGGTGTAGTGACATTAAGTGATCCTATTGAGCCAAGCCAATTGTTAGAATTTAGAGTTAAACCTTACACCGATTGGAATACGGGTCTTAAAACTTTTGAAATGATACCTATATTTAAAAGCTCTCAGAGCTTCGGCACACACGCAGTTACTGGAAATGGTCTGTTCGAGACCAATGCTCGTTATTCCGTTAATGGTGTTGTCACTGTTAAGCCAACATCCAAATAAAGTTCAATTAGTAATTTAATGGAATCAATTTGATTTTGTTTTCTTAAAAGGAACTCTATTTTTGCTTCGATGAAGTCTGTAAATTTCTTATTCATTATTATTTAAGTTTTATGTTTTAATTTGAGAACAGCGCTAGCATCAAGCAACAGTTCGACTTTTTGAATTGGACTTAAATCTTTTTTTAAGTCCTAGACCAAAGTTGAGTCGATATGTTGGGCATGAAGAACGTAACGGTAAATCCAAAAAAGAATTATTTTAAGCAAAGACAATTCAAAATGGGTGTGACTTTTAGTTTTTTAGGTTTGATGGTCATCCTGCCATTTCAAAACTGTGCTAAACAACAACTAGAGTTCGCTCAAGTTGAATCCGAACTTAGGTACGCCCTAATTTATGGGACAGAACCAGGGGATCAAGAACTTCTTGCACAACGTATTCAAGGTAATGACAGCCCAACTTTAAATAATATCTTTAATCAATGGAGTCGTATTTCTGGTGGGGTAACTTATCAAAAAGTCTCTGACATCGTTCGTGAACCTGAATATAATTTTTGTTTTACAACTTTAAACAGCGAAGGTTTTTGGACACCAGGTATGAGACCTAATGGCAATGTCATCGACAATCCTGGACTTGCCCCCGAGTGTTTAGATTCAAGTTCGTTTTCGGCATCATCGTGGTCTTATATTTCAAGCTCCGACAGTTTAAGATGTGGTGCTAACTCGAATAATTTAGTTGGGTTTGTGAGTGGAATTCCTTTTGAAACTTATCAAAATGAAGCCACGATTTATTCTGACGATCGTGATGATGATATGATTGGTTTAATAGTAGCTTCGGTGGTTGCTCCAGATGGCCGCATCCATACCTTATCAGCCTTCAGATCACAAGGTGGGAACTTTTTAAATGCTATCAACGGTGGTTGGGGATTTGTTTATCACATCGACGGTGTGATAAACAGTGTTCCTATCAATACTAGTTTTGACGGTGTGTATTCTAACGACAACTCTTCAATCCCAGCCAATCTGACAGGTTGGAACGGTAAACGCACACTAATTAGAGTAAACCGTGATCGTGACATCGTCAGCGCGTATACCAGCGCTTGGTCGACCAATCCAAATAATTTAATGTATGCGGAAGCCAGCCGTATTGAACTAAACTTAGCTGTTGAAGGTCTTGAGATTTTCCGCGGTCCACAAAAATATGGTTATGGTCACCAAAGTCAGTCTGGTGCCACTTTCCAAAACATTCGTTTCACATCTTTAGTTGAAGTTGAATTCTTATATGATTTGAATCGTAAAATCGTATACCGATTAAAGAAAGACGGCTCTGGTCGTTACGAAGTGATGCGTGGAGTTTCACCAGCGGCTCACTTAGGTAAAAACGTAAACGTGGTGAATCCTGAAACCCAACGTGCTTTCTTCTTATGGAGCAATAGTAACTTCAAAGAAGTGGAAGGCGACGAGATAGGTGAAGATTTTTAATTCATATAAGGTATTCCCTGAATTCTTTTTCAACGAAATCCGGTAAAGGTTTGTTGTGTTCATCGCTTGCAACCTTTAGGAAGGTTTCTATATTTTGTTGGATAATTTTGTAAAGTATCGTGTCTTCAGGGCAATGGCGTTGGTTGGATCTTTAACAAGGGGTTTGAAAATCAACACGTAGAGTACGATGGCCTCCACCAAAGTTCCCAAATTGAATTTCAGATATCCTAATTACAAAATGTTGTTTGATTTAACCTCCAAATTGAAAAGAAGTTCTACAGAAATTCTCAAACTGAGATTTTTTGTGAACTTCATCCTAAATTGTTGTCTTAAAATGAAATAGACGATTTATTACTTCAACGAATATTTAAATTCTCCCTACGTTAGTCGATAAGATCTTTGTAGGGGTAATGATGAAAACTGTAACATTAAAAGTCTTATTAAACGTATCATTTCTTTCAGTAACTTTATCATTAATGTTGTCACTTGCTCTTCCGTCATCGGCTAGTGCTGTAGATGCAGATCGTGAAGCGAAACGATTATTAGAGCGTATTTCCGGGACAAAAGTTCCTGCAAGCCATCCTTTACTTCCAAGAATTAAAAGTAATATCAATGCCAACAAATGGTATGAAGCGGCCGGAGTAGCTACGGAGCATCCAGACTTCTTAAATGTCACTGTTAAACAAATGGCTTTAAAAATGTCCACGCGCGAAGAAACTATCCAAACTGCATTTAATGATTTCGCAGCTACTTTTATTGGAGTAGTTCGTGATGATCGTGACGCAAGAACTTTATTAACGGGAAACTTCCAATATATAGCTGACGTTAATAAAGTTCCTACAGGCATAATGGTTCGTTCGGAATATAATGACCATATCGTTAAATCAAATACACATTTTAGTGATTTAGAAAATTTAAACATTCCATTAAACGAAGTTTTAAAGCCTATCGATGGTCAGCTGATTTTACAAAGTAGAACTAACACCGTAGTTTATAATCCCGATCCTGCAGGTCTGTTAACTTCAAGAGCCTTTATAAGTTCTCATGCAGTTGCAGGAACAAACAGACGTCCTGTTGAATTCACCTTTAGACAATTCATGTGTTCGCCCATTGATGATTGGGCAGACACTACGGTTTCTGACAGTAGAATTGGGCGTGACATTGATCGTTACCCTGGTGGCGATCACACGAAATTCCAAGTGAGCTGCAAAGGGTGTCACACAGTTATGGATGGTTTTCGCGGAGCATTTTCTAAATGGAATTTTTCGAATGACTTTATCTCTAACAGAGATGTTCAATTAAACACAAATGGGACAATTGTTGGTGGAGTTGAAGGGAAGTTAAACGCCAACACAGGTGTGTTTCCAAACGGGTATGTCACAACGGATAACTCTTTTGTTAACAATGCACGTGGCCCGGCCAATGAAGCTAAATTTGGTTGGAGAGGAAATTTAGACCCAGGTTACGGTGTAAAAGATTTTGGTCAGCAGATTGCGAATAGCTCAAGATTTAGTGAGTGTATGGTTAAAAGAGTTTTTGATTCTGCGTGCAGAAAAGATATTTCGTTTGAAGATAAATCGTCGTTCTTAAAGTATTATGCAAGACGTTTTGAAGACACAGGCTACAGTTTAAAAAGACTTTATCAAATGGTGGCTGTAACAGAGGAATGTGTAAAATGATAACTATAAAAAAATTAAAAAAACCAATGTTTGTTATTATTGTTTGCTCTGCCACGATGACATTATTTATGAACTGTCAGGGAAGTATCGATGGTTTCAGCTCGGGCAGTGACAGTAATGGTCTAACTACGATTCAGTCCAAAATTGAAAACCAAAATTATACCATTCAATCTTCTGATCAGTTAGTGCGAAGTATGGCGTCTGTGACTGGTGTTGATTATGCGTCGACTATCATTAACGAATACAATGCAAGAAAAGCCTTAATGACAAACGATTACAGCCTAGAGTCAGTTACTGCTCCTATGTTAGTTTCGATTGCCAACCTAGGTAGCCAGTTCTGTAATGAACTTATAAGAAAAGAAGTAGCACTGACCACTGCAAACAGAATATTTTTTAATCAAATAGATTTCACAAAAGCCGTATCTACTGTCACTGATGCTCAATTTAATCAGACCTTAGATATATTGGGTCAGAATTTTTGGGGTCGTAATTTAACCGCTGAAGAAAAATCTATCTTAAATCAAGGTAAATTAGAATTTATAAATGCCATTCCAACAGGTTCATCAACATCAGCCGCACAAACACAGTATTTAATTTTATCAACATGCACAGGAATGTTAGCTGCATTAGAATTTATCACTTTATAGGGAGTATAAAAAATGAGTCGCTCATCAGATAAAAAAGCTAAACCGTTATGGGCCGAAATTGGCCACAGTCGTCCTGTCACTCGTCGTGATCTTTTGGCAACTGGGGTGTTATCATTCTCGGCCTCTTTAATTGCTCCAATGTGGCTTAAATTTTTATTACCCCAAGCTCATGCAGCTGAAGGGTGTGTCACCACAACTTCAGGAATGATCCCCGTTGTATCTTTAAATTTAGCTGGTGGTTCAGCCATGGCTGCAAACTTTGTTCCGATGGATCAAGGTGGCCAGCCATTACCAAGCTATGATGTGATGGGTTTGGGTGATGGTAATGTTCCCTTAGAATATGAATTCGGTAGCGTGCCTTTTGCTGGTCGTGTTAACGATGTTTATATCAGTAAGTTTTTACAAGGAGTTAGAGAAACAGCTCCTACTGCGTTGGCAAAAACGTCTTTTGTAGGTGTATGTGTTAGATCGAGAGATGACTCTGGAGAAAACAGATTTTCAATCAACGGTTTAGTGAATGCTGCCGGGTTGAGTGGATCACTTCTTCCAAACCTTGGCACACGAAGTAATTCGATGACAGGTATTAATCAACTAGCTTCTGTACTTACACCAGCAGCCCCATTACTGGTTGGTGGATTTAGTTCCATTCAAGGTGCGCTTGGATATGCTGGTGCTTTGGGTGCAACACTAAACCAAAATCAAAAAGTGGCCTTAGCCAAATCAATTCAAAAATTATCGGAATCTCAATTAAGAAAATTAGCTTCAAACAATATTAGTGGAAACGTAAAAAAATTAGTGGACTGTTCGAATCAGAAAAATTTAGATCTTTCGGCTCTTCAGAACACAGGTGTCGATCCAAGAACTGATGCTATGGGTGCAAGTTTAAGTTCAGTGTGGGGGATCAACGCTGGAACTGCAAACACAAACCGAGATCTTGTTTTTTCGGCGATGACTTATAATACTTTAAAAGGAAACGCCGGAGCTTCTGCTTTTGAGATCGGAGGCTACGACTACCACAACGGAACTCGCACTACAGGTGATGCAGCTGATTTAACAGCGGGGCGCACAGTGGGTCGAATTTTAGAAACAGCAGCTATCATGAACAGACCGCTTTTTTTATATGTGACTTCTGACGGAGCTGTAAGCTCTATCAAGTCAAATGACAGAAATGCAGTTTGGAATTCTGATCGTGGTATTGCAGGTGCAGCATATGTTCTTTATTTTGATCCTGCAGGTCGACGTGCGACTTCGAATAATCAAATTGGTCATTTCACAGCAGGTCAAGCCGCCGCAGAAACTACCGTTGTTGGTAACAACCCAGAAGCCGCAGCAATTTCTGTTTTTGCAAATTATTTAAAATTAAATAATAAAATGTCAGTTTTTGAATCCATCGTGGGAAGATCTTTTAATTCTACAAAACTTGATGAGGTTTTAAGGTTCTAAAATGATAAAACGAAAAAAAACGTATTTTGTTTATTTTATCTGTCTGTCGGCTTTGTTGTTTGGGTTTAACAACTGTAGTCCTTCGTCTTTTGTACCCGGAGAAAGTTTTTCTTCGACGAATGGATATCGTACAGTTTGTGATGGACAACTTAAAGCTGCATTCCAAAGAACTTACCACCCGTTTTTACAAGCTAACTGCGTGGCCTGTCATTCAACAGCTCAAGGTAGTCCAAATTTGAACGTGGCCTTTAACGCGTTTTCTGCCCGAGGCGAAAATTTAATCGATTATCAAGCGACTCACGCTCATGGTGGAAATAGTTTTTCGTCTGCGATGCAACCTCAGATTGATGCATTTAAACCAAGTTGGACAACAGCTAAAGAAGATCACGCGGATTGCTTAATTGAGGGCGCATCACAAGGTGGTGGAAACAGTTCTGGAAGTCTGGTTGTTACAGGCAAAGTTTTACCGAATATTCTACCGACTGCTGATAACAACAATTGGGTCACAGTGGAGTGGGATTTAGAAACCGAAGTCGAGCCTTGGGCGGTTGGAAAATTTAAAGCTAAATTAAAAGTTGAAGCAAAATTAAATAAAGTAGGTGGAGTTATTTCTGGTCTTTTTATAAGAAATCCCGCTGTGCAATTAAATAGCGGCAGCGCAAATATTTCTGTATCGGGAATGATGATCAATATCGGTGGTCAAAGACAACAAACGGTTACTACGTATTCGGGTATTTCACAAATTGTAAGCCTAACAACTTTTGTACCTCTTGTGAATTCTTCGGCGGCAGCGTACTCGGCTTACAATGGGTTTCAAGCGACAACAACTGTAGGATTTGATTTTAACGAAGTGAAGCACACGAACGCATTTCCTGATCCGATTGAGCCGCCAATCGTGGATACGCCAATACCCGTTGAACTTCCAGAGGTTCCTATTCCAGACGGTGGGGTTACTTTTGCACAGTTAAATAGTAACTCGTCACCCTACAGAGTGTTTAATAGATCGTGCACGGGCTGTCATAATTCTGGATCCGGTCGGTTAGACTTAACAAATTATATGGCTGCAAGGGCCGCAGCAACTTTGATCCTATCCCGAATGAATGACACCGTTTCACCAATGCCAGCCACAGGTCAATTAAGAAAGAATGATCGTGATATGGTGCAATCTTGGGTTAATTCGGGAACGCCAGAACGCTAGTCGACTTATAAAAATATTTTGTTCAACTCATCTGAACTTGAGGTAGTGATCTCAATATATGTAACCTTATCCGTTTGATCGATCTGGATGGGATCAAGGATTAACCTTTCTAACGAACTCAACTCAGAAAATATTAAAACAACATTTGTTTCACGACTTAACCTTCTAATCACACTACTTTTATTCCTTGTAGCATACAGTAGAAATTCTTTGGCTAACAGCTCACTGTATTCGTCGATAAAAACGTGACTTACATTCACTTCGATACGAGAACTTTCGATTAAGTTTTTGATTTGTTCTGCCACATCTAATCTTTCAACATATTCTGGATGCAGGCTAAAAGCTTTCGTTTTTGCTATAAACTCAGTCTCGTTTATGTCTAGTAATTCTTGAATAAAATTTAACTTATTTTTTGTGTGAACGAAGATGTAACGGCTGTCCAGACTGCTATCATCGATGTAGGACAAAACTCCGACGACTATGTCCTTATTCAGAGCGTCTTTACAAAGTAAGCCCGAACCAGAATCACCACTTCCAATGGATTCCTGACCGCTAACGAGTTGTCCTACAGACAATAACAAAGGGTTTTCTTCAGTAGCAGAATCTTTAAATAGTTTACTTAAATAACAATTTTTTCCTGTCGACAGCTCGCACTGTTCGTCTTTGTTTTCAATTAAGAGGTCTTGTCGGTCATACGAAGAAGATGAAAACCCTTCTCTATAACAACCATAACCATTTGAGCTGTTACAATGCGAGGGCGAGTACCCAAGCATTCGGCATGAACCAGATCGATAATTTGATACTTTGTGAAATTCTTCGGTTGGCAATTCAGGATACTCTTCGAAGTCTATAGATTCAGTGTACAACAAAGCAATGTCATTATAATCAGAAAAAAAGGCTATCTTCTCTGGATTTAACTGATTCGGTTCCGAAACATCTTCAAAATAAAAATTGTTAGTTTGATTGTAAGGATGAAGGGCAATGGCTTTAACTGATCGGGAGGATTTTTCGTAGCACTTCACTTCGTAACTTCGGGCCGATTTATTTACCCGACCATTATCCCTAATGTCCACGCAGTGAGCTGCAGTCATGAATACATTTGCACTTAAGTAAGTGCCTGAGCATAAACTTTGATTTCCAGATTTGAGATCTGTGGATGTTAGTTCGCATTGATATTTTGGGGCATCGCCGTCTAAGCCGTAATTGTAATTTCCACTTTCAATATAACCGTAATTTTCATCGTAATTGTAATAGTCGTAATAATCTTTTTCTGCACAATTAGAAATTACAGCTAACAGAAAAATAGAAAGGCATAAACGAATCATGTTGGTAAACTACCTAAATGGCGTAAGTTTTTCAAATTTAAGGGGGCCAATATAGAGTGCTAATGAATTTTTACTAAGGTGTCGGATTTTTTAACACTAAAGACTGTAAAATATTTGGACATTAATAATTAGAGTCACAGCCTAAAACTTGAAAAAAACTAAACATATTCGACTTTAAGGATGGTCATGTATTCATCACTTTTAGGTTTTTTAACTAGGACTTCGTCGTCGACTTTTTTGCCCAAAAGCGCTTTAGCGATCGGACTTTTCCAACTGATTTTATTGCCTTCAGTGTCGATTTCATCTTCGCCAATGATCTGGTAAGTTTTTTTAGTTCCGTTTTCAGTTTCAAGGGTTACTGTTGCGCCAAAGACGATGACTTCTGATTTTATTTTTTCAGGGTCAACGATTTCTGCAATGTCCATGCGGTCTCTTAGAAACATAAGCCTTCGGTCGATTTCACGAAGTCTTTTTTTTCCGTACTGGTAGTCAGCGTTTTCACTACGGTCACCATTACCAGCAGCCCATGATACGACTTCAACGACCTTAGGACGATCTTTGTAAAATAAGAATTCAGCTTCTTCTTTTAATTTTTCGAAGCCCTTTCTAGTGATGTAGTTTTTTTCCAAAGCCATTTTTATTTTTTAAGCTTTAAGTCTTTTAAAGCTCCGAAGGGATTATTCGTCATTGCACTTTGTCGTGAACCACCGGAAGAAGTGTTCGAAGACATCGAATTGTCACGAGGTCGATTTGGATTATTGCCATTCTTAGATGATGAGTTTGATCGGGTGCTATTTCCCGAACTGTAACCACCGGCAGACTTTATATCCTGATCTGATCCTGTTTTAAGTGACAAGGCAATTCGTTTTCGTTCGATGTCGACTTCCATGACTCGGGCTTTAACTTCTTGGCCGACTTTTAAAATCTCTAAGGCGTTTTCAACAAACTTGTCAGACATTTGACTGACATGGATTAATCCATTTTCTTTTATTCCAATATCCACGAAAGCCCCAAACTGCGTCAGATTTGTGACGATCCCCGGATAGTATTGACCGACTTTTAAATCTTTGATGTCAGACATATCGTTTCTAAATTCAAAAGACACAAATTCCGTTCGAGGATCTTGGCTAGGGGACTCTAAGGATTTTACAATATCTTTAAATGTAAATTCCCCAAGTTTAGCTTTAATTTCTTTATCACTTTTAAAGTCTTGGATTAGAGTTTTGTCTTTTACAAAATCATGAGTCGAAATCTTTCTGGCCTTACACCAGTCTAATAAGATCGGATATTTTTCAGGGTGGATGAAGGTGGCGTCTAATGGATTTTCCCCGTCGTAGATTCTTAAAAATCCTGCGCACTGTTCAAAAATCTTTTCAGAGAATCTGGAAACTTTTAAAAGATCTTCCCGTTTTTTAAAGCCACCGGTTTTTTCTCGAAGTTTAACAATATTATCGGCTAATGTAGGTCCAATTCCTGAAACATACGACAGCAAAGGACTTGAGGCGGTATTTAAATCTACACCCACGAAGTTCACGCAATTTTCTACAACTTGAGTTAAAGTTTTTTTAAGTTTCGAAGCATTCACATCGTGTTGATACTGTCCCACACCGATGGACTTAGGATCAATCTTTACTAATTCCGCTAAAGGATCTTGAAAGCGTCTGGCAATACTGACAGCTCCACGCACAGTTAAGTCTTTATCTGGAAATTCTTTTCTAGCAATTTCACTGGCCGAATAAATACTTGCCCCATCTTCATTGACCAACATGGCTTTGGTTTTACCATTTTTTACTTGCTCTACATTCTCTCTTAAAAATTGCAACGTTTCTCGACCATAGGTTCCGTTACCAATGGCAATGTATTTGATGTCTAATTTTTCTAAAGCCATTTCAAGGGCTCGTCTTGAACCTTGAACATCATTTTGTGGGGGGAAGGGATAGATGACTGTGTCGACTAAAAAGTTTCCATTCTTATCAATGACCGCAATCTTACATCCGGTCCTTACCCCAGGATCAATCCCCATTACAGCCTTTTGGCCTAAGTAGGGTTGAAGTAAAAGATTTTTTAAATTTATACCAAACACATCAATGGCCGAATCGTCAGCGATGGTTTTTAAATCCCCTTTAATTTCAAGATCCAAGCTTGAGAGTAGTCCGTATTTGTAAGCTTTTTTGATACACGTTTCGATTTCTGAATGGCAACCGATATCACTTTTAAAAAAATCCGCTTTTAAAAGTTTATTTTTGATAGTGGCCAAGGCTTGATTTTCGTCGTAATCCACGTCGACTTTTAAAATATTTAAAGTCTGTCCACGGCGCATTGCCAAGACACGGTGACTGTTTTTAGGATTTTTTAAATCTAAAACACTTTGTTCGAATTCGAAATAGTCCTTAAATTTATCAAACTCAGATTCTTTTTCGGCATCTTTCTTTTTTTCTGACTTCAATTTGGCATTGGCCCAAAAATCTTTACGAAGCTGTTCTTTAATTTCTAGATTGTGAATGATTTCTTCCGTTATGATATTCATTGCACCCTCAAGGGCTTGTTGGAAGTTTTCAATTTTATGTTCTTTGATTAGAAATTTAGTCCCGAATTCTTTTTCGATGTTTGTAATCGGTTTAGGACTGGTTTTTAATATTGTGGCTAAAGGTTCTAGGCCTGCGTCCTTGGCTTTTTGTCCTTTGGTTTTAATTTTACTTTTAAATGGTGCATAAATATCTTCAAGTTGATTTAAGGTTTCAGCTTTTAAAATTTTGGATTCAATCTCTTTAGTTAAGGATTCTTGTTTTTTAATGCTTTCTAAAATAAAAGCTCTGCGATTTTCTAATTCGATAAAAGCATTATATTCATCTTGGATTTGTCCCACTTGGACTTCGTCCAGACCACCAGTGGCCTCTTTTCTATACCTAGAGATAAAAGGAATCGTGCTTTTTTCATCAATCAAGAGTTTTAAAACCACTTCCGTATTATTGGCAGCAATGGCTAGTTTTTTTGAAATAGAAAATATTGCCGATTGATTTAAGCTCATATTAGATCCTTTTTAATTTATTTTTTAACTTACTTCTTTGCTTAACTTACAATAGATTATTACAGATGAAAGAAGTATATATTGTACGCCATGCTATTGCCGAAGATCGAATTGAATTTGCAAAAAGTGGTCTTTTAGACTCAGAACGCCCAATTACTGAACAAGGGCGTCATAAGATGATTAAAATATCGGAATGGCTTAAGCACCAAATTGAGAGCGATATTGATCTGATCGCCTATAGTCCACTTGTTCGGTCTAAACAGACCTGTGACATTCTAAAAAAAACAATCAATTGTAAGTCTGTCGATCTTTGGGACGAGCTTGAACCTAGCACCCAAGTCTTAAAGCTAAAAAATAAAATTTTTAATGAGCTTGAACTTAAAAATAATATTATGCTTGTAGGCCATGAACCTCAACTTACAAGTTTAGTGCAAAGCCTTTTGAGCAAAGCGGAAACTACAACAAATCCTATTCAAAACTTTTTTAAATTAAAAAAAGGTGGTGTTGTCTGCATCACATTCAAGCCAGAGCCTGTGCTAAAATGGTTTGTGACGCCAAAAAATATTCTGCCTTTAAGTTTGTAGACTATTTATTAATATCAATCTTAACAAAGCTCTCAAAAATAAAACTTTGATGTTTAAGTGTTTTTAAAGCTAACATTTAAAGATGCTCTTATTTCCGGGGGGAAATTCAGTGAAAGTTTTTTTGAAGTTGTCGTTTTTGATGAGTTTTATCATGGCCCCATTTTTCGTTCTCTCTGAAAATCAAACCGAGTGCGTCCATGATGCTAACAATTTAAGATGTGTGAAATATTTAAAGAATTACGACGGGGACACGATCACTTTTAATATTCAAGACGTTCACCCCTTACTGGGCGAAAAAATAAATGTCAGAGTTTTAGGTGTAGACACACCAGAAATAAAAACTAAAAACAAATGCGAGCTAGATAAAGCTCGGGTCGCCAAAAGTTTGGTAAACAATCTGCTTAAGAATGCCACAAGAATTGATCTGACGAATATTCAAAGGGACAAATATTTTCGAATTTTAGCTGACGTGAATTACGATGGAAAAAGTCTTAAAGACGTTCTGATAAAAAATAATTTGGCTTATGGATATTTTGGAAAATCTAAAGTGGCACAAAACTGGTGTAGTTCTACAAGAGAAACTGCCACCAGCGATATAAAGAAGTGATTCTATTTAAATTTGATCTTCAATATATTTGCTAAAGGTTAAACCCAAAGTTTAATTAAAGTTTAACTTTACGAGGTACAATATCCTCTAACCCAAGTTCATTTGTATCTAAGGGTCGAAAGGGGAAAGGACCTAGGTCGGCAGTTTCAGAAAAACACCTAGAAATCATTATCTTATTTTCATCTTTAATAAATACAAAATCGCATTCAAACTTATGTTCACCAACGGTGAAGTCGATATAGAATTCTCTAAAATTTGTAACGCTATTCAAAAACAGAATTATTAAGGGATTATAACTTCTGCTCATAGAAAGATTTTCTATTTCAACATTTGCGCTTTCAGACATAATCTCTTCTAGGACGTTAAGATCAATGTCACCGTAGTATGAACTAAAGATACGTTCACTATCTGCAAAACTTGTAGATGAAATTATAAGGCTAAGGCTTAAAACTAAAAAATTCTTCATTTTATGAATCTCCCGATCAATTTATAACGTGCAGGGAAGATAGCGTCAAAAATTAAGGATTCAAAGGCAAATCAAGAAACATGTAATAATGTCCATTAACCAAAGACGAGGTTTCGACTTGGGACGTTATAACGGGCGCTAAGTTTAACGTCGATTTGATTTTTAAAAAGCTATAAATCGAGACTCAATTTTGAAAACCAAAAGATAATTACGAAGCCCTTTTCATCTTAATTTAGACTTTAAATCCAGGCTCGGGTAAATATTTAATATGACCTTATTTTTCCCTAATTATTTCCATAACCTTCACGCTGAAATCTGGCCATGGTTTGATCCAGGGTCAAGGCTGTTTTACGGGAATGTAATCGTGGCCGCTGTCATAGCCCTGATATTTTTGATGTACTCTAAAAAGCGAAGAATAAATGAGATCCTTAATCCTAAGGTTTTGAATTCTTACTGGCTAAACCCATCTGCAATGATGGACTACCAAATTTTTATCATTAATGGGCTTATCAAAGTCTTTTTATTTGCCCCTGTGTTAGGCCTTAGCTTCTTAATTTCAAAATACACCGTGAAATCCTTATTTTTTTTATCGCCGGATTTTACTGTTTTAAATGCAAATTTGTTCGTTATAGTTCTGGTCACAGTTTTAGTTTTTATTTGGGATGACTTTTTAAGATTTATTCATCACTACTTCATGCATAAGGTTAGTTTTTTATGGGAGCTTCATAAAACACATCATTCGGCGGCGGTGCTTACACCCATCACGCTTTACAGAATTCACCCCCTTGAATCTTTGATCGCCACATTTAGAAATGCCATCAGTTTAGGGGTAGCAAGTGGGTTTTTGATGTTTTTGTTTTCAGGTCAAATGAATCTTTTAACCCTTCTAGGTGTAAATATTTTTGCCTTTGTATTTAATCTAGTGATGGGAAACTTACGTCACTCTCATATTGATTTGTCGTTTGGATTTCTAGAAAATATTCTTATTAGTCCAAAGCAGCATCAAATACATCATTCAAACCAGCCAGAGCATTTTAATAAAAATTTCGGTGTGGCTCTTTCGATTTGGGACCGACTTTTTAAAACCCTCGTTCTATCCAAAGGCCAAAAAATTTCCGCTTTTGGAGTTCACGGCGTTAATCCAAATTCTTTAGTTCAAGCTTACTGGCCCTGGCCAAAGCTTAAACCTTCTAAAATACTGAAATTCAGATTAACAAGCTTATTCACCTTAATACTTATCCCCATTATTTTACTTTCCTTCACAAAACTTAAAGCAGAAGTTCAATGCATTGATTACTTAAAGCTTGAGGAAGTTAAAAGACAAAGATCAGAGTATTTTGTGCCCAACAGATTTTTAACTGTATCAGGATATAACGTGTATGCAGATTTAAGAACTAAAATACCCGGAAGATTCCGAGTCAATATCAGTTCCCCAAGGTTGCTGGCGCCAAAGTCCATGCCCGCGTATTTCAACGACATCATTCACGAAAGATTTTTTTACCAAATCAGATCCCTGAAGAACGACAATATTTTTAGAACCTACTTGAGCGGAAAATTGGAATACGTCGAAGGCAAGCTCGCTTTCATCATCTACAAGATGACAAAAAGACCCGAAAACTACGGATCCATGCTCAACACCAGCGTCCGCCCCCTGACCCTTCCATAAATATAGAAAACTTAATTCTAATTTCAAAAAATAAAAACACAAAGATTTTAAATTTTCTATTTATGGAAGAGTCAGGGCTAGCTGCGTTTGATGGATCTTTCGTAGAGGGCGATGCCTAGGGCTTGATTGGCGTTTAGGGATTCGATCTTGTTGGATATTGGAATCGAGATCAGGTGTCCTGATTTTTTTAAATTTTCTGGTGGCCCTTGACCTTCTTCGCCTAAAAGTAAAAAGACTTTGTCGGGCCACTTCATCTGATGGACTGGGGTTCCGGTGCCATCCAATATAAATATTTTTTCTAGTTTTAATGTTTGCTCTAATTCTTTTGTTTCCGGTCCGTTGTATAATTTCAAATGAAAGCAAGCGCCGCTTGAAGCTTTAATTGCCAAAGGGTGGAAGGGGTTCGCACTTTCTTTAAGTAAAATTGCGGAATCTGCATTAAACGCCAGACAGTTTCTTAAAGCTCCTCCTAGATTTTTAGGGTCACCTAGAGGAAGAAGAACATGCGTACCTGTTTTTGTATTAAAATTAAAATTCTCTTCAAAGGTTTCAACTTCAGGGGTGGGGACGCAAAGCATAGGGTAGTCGACACCACAAAGGTTAAGTTCATTGAAAAGCTCTTGAGTCAGGAGATAAGATTTTGTGTTCGGTCCTAAGTTTGCTGGAAAGCCGTGATCTTTTGTAAAAAGAATTTCAATGTCGGATTCAAAAAAATTTTTAAAGTATTCGTGAACAATAATTTTACCTTGGACTAAGGCTTTCTGTTGCTTTTTAATTCCTCTGGAACTTAAAAGTTCCTTCCAGGATTTAAAGGTTTTATTGTCCGAGCTTGTGATTTCTTTAAAATTATTCATGAGTTATTCAATAGTTTATTTTTGATCTCATGGCTAGAAAACCTTCAAGCTGATCGAAAGTTTATTTGTCATCAAAGTTTTCAAGAAATTAAATTGGTATTATTCTAGAGGGGCAAATAATCTAATACCTGCACCGTGGGACACAAATATGCCTGGCTCTGGACTGGAAAGAATTCCATTCGTGAGTATTCCTACCACGTCGCCTTTGATGTTTGTCACTGGACCACCGCTAAAACCTGTCATTGCAGGGTTGTCCGTGAACAAAGCATGCTCGTGGGATTCAACTTCTATATCTCTCATGTGCTTGGGCTGAGTTTGAATGACGGTATGTATAGAATGATTGATTAGATCCATCCCATGCTTTTCAATCTGAGCAAGGGCGCTCTCTTCTGAAAATCCTAATTTCATAAGCTGAACTTTAGGATCTAAAGCTAAAAAGTCCTCTAATGGGACTTCAAAAG
>JANODG010000206.1:0-25009 GCA_031412575.1 Bdellovibrionales bacterium | reverse complement strand
GACGCTTCGTGACCAGCATTCGGAACCTGGCACCTATTGGGAGGGGATGTTGACTGGAGTTTCTGTTGTTGGCGTGTAAGTTGTGCCTTTTTTACGAGTCTGTTCGTAATTATATCTTTTTTCGGCCAAGGTCTCGCCGTCGAGTTTTGTTTTAGCGTCAGAGGGGAGTCTTATGCCTTCACTAAAATGGCTAAATCTTATTTTATTTTCCTGAGCAATCACCACTGGGGTCGCACGGCAGTTGTTTAATTCACGTTGAAATTTAAACGACATTCCTTCCTCACCAGCCATCTCTAATCGTCTTAAGCGGGATTCAAAGTATCTTAGGAATTTCTTTCTTTGGTCGTTCACCATGGAGCACGAGGCGATGAAGTAATTTAAAGCTTGATCAAAATTTTCATTCTCATAAAAAGCGGCGGCAAGATTAATTCGCGAATTTTCTATTTTTGAATCTTTGTTTTTTATCAAAGCCTTTTCGGCATTTAGATAATCTTTATTTTCCATATAGATTTCACCGATCAAATCTACAACCGCTTCGTCATTTGGAAATTCTTTATATATTTTGAAAATTTCTTGTTGGTATTTTTCTTGTTCTCCAGAATCTCTAATAGCCAAAGCTATGTTCACCAAAGGAATTGCATTTTGTGGCGACAGTTCAGCTGCTCGTGCACAGGCTTTTTGTGTTTGCGCCACCAAACCATACTTTCTTGTCCATTCGCACAAATCTAAAACAATCGTAGGTTTTTCTCCAAATTCTTTAAGCATGGTTTTAGCTAGAGCTAAACCTTCAGGGATATTTTCTTGATCTTTATAAATCGACATAAGTTCCGCGTAAGCGGTGATATTTGTCGGATTTAACGTTATAGCTGTTCGATAAAAATCAATCATGTCCGTAAGTGCCTGGGAATAGGCTTTGTAATCTTCACCAGCATATATCAAATCGTAAGCTTTCTGACGACTTGCTTGGGCGATGGCTAAATGAATTTTAAAGTAATTAGGTTTTTTACTGTCTAAAAGTTTAAGAATTTTAATATGTCTGTCGTGATTTTTAAGATTTTTATAAGCTTCGCCAAGCAAAATTAACTCTTTATAAGATAAGGTTGCGTAGCCTGAACCGTAAAGTGCGACCAAAGACTTATAGTTCTTACCCTTATAGAGCTCGAAAATCCCGGGTTTAGCTTCCTCATTTAATTTATCGTTAAGACCTTGGGCCCATAAACTCAATGGGCAAGTTACAAAGCTTATTAAGATAATGAGTTTATTCGTTTTTAAAAAAAGCCGATAAAGATTAGAGACAAATAGTTTTGTAGTCATTGCCAAAACCTTGTCCCTAAAAAAGGACCCATTGATGCTTGATTTTAAAATGATATTTTTTAAATTCAAACGACTACTCCTTAATTGGGGTTATCGGTTTTTATTTAAAAAATCTTCATCGTCCAGAGGACAAGCTTTAGTGGAATACATCCTATTAATCATAGTTTCTATAACTTTGGTCATAGGTGTTGCGACAAAGTTAATTACGCCCCTAAGGGACTTCATGCAGAATTATGCCGGGGCTTACGTCGAGTGCCTACTTGAAACTGGCGATTTACCCTACTTTTTAACTTCAAACCCCAATTCTGAATGCACATTTGAAAGTATGGAAGCCTCTGGACGGTTCAACGCTTCTTCTGGTGGGTCAGGCGGCGGTTCTAATTCGAATCGAAATAATAATTCAAACTCTAACGCCAACCGATCGAATGCCAGCACGAACAATTCTGGACGAGGTTCTAACTCGAACGGCGGTGGCAGTAGTAACAGCCCACGCCCTATCTCGGGTTCTAATAGCGGGGCAGATGGCTCTGGCGGCGATGGAGCTGGCGGTAGTGCCGCTGGTGGCAAAGGGGCTGGTCAAGATAGCTTTGCTAATTCAAGTGCAAATTCAAACAACTCATCGGGATCAGATACTCTTTCAGGTTCTAATTTAAGTGATACAGGCGCTGGAATAAGTGGAGCAGTTAAGGTTCCAAACACATTAAAAAATAACGATGTTAAATTGACACCTAATAAAGCCATCAAAAATGATAAAGTAGCACCAGATGAAGAGCTTCGAAAAAGTTCATTCAGTGCCCCATTCAATGAAAAAGCTGAAAAAAAGGACGGACCTAATTTAGAAGCTGACATGGGCTTTAATTGGGGAATGTATATTCGATATTTCATTATTGGAGGAATTATTCTTGCCCTAATTATTATGGTGGGAACTCAGTTGAACTCTTTAAGAAAAAGCTGGGGCACAGCTAATTAATCTTGGTCGGGTAATTCACCTAAAAGTTTAATTAATTTTTGTAGGTCCTCGGAAGTTACATCCTTAAGTTGATCAATGATTTCTTGAGATGCGTGGTGGATTTGCAAAAAATATTCTGAATTATATCCAAACTGATCTAAAATATTTTGAACAAAACGATCAGGACGATCCCAGGCTTCGTTATTTAAAACAAAAGTCTCAGGTTTAAAATTAAGTTCAGTGACGTCTAGAATTACCGGCTTAAATTTTTTGAAAAAATCTTTTTGACCGTAGAATGCGCCTTGGCGATTAACTTCTTTAACAAGGACTTCATTAAAGAAATCACGAGGTATGTTGTAAACGCCTCCGGTACTTAGCACCTGTCGTCCTGCGGAATCATACACGTTTCTAAAACTTAAAAAAGTAGGATTCGGAATTGATAAAGGCCCATCAGAAAAGCTTCCAGAAAAATATCCGCTATAACTTATTTGATATGTTTCTGATCCTAATAATTTGATCGCGCCTAAATTAACTCCCCGGTATTTCAGGATTATGAATTTACCTGCAGAGTCCTTAAAATTTTTATCAATCCTTAAGGCTTTTGACAAAGATAAGCGATTTAAAACGACCGAAAGTGGAATGACCGTTGCTTTAAAGTGCATTTCAAACATCTTACTGCACGTGCCGCACTTGAGATAATTTTCGGTACTATCATAACCAAAATCATCACTGATAAGTGAACTGGATGTAATTTGAGAAAACATAAACTTACTAATGTAAGTGTAGGCTCTGCGCGAATACTTCCAAGGTCTATCACCGTATTTTGCTAAGGATTTTAAAACTGCGTAAGATGCTTGGCTGTTTGTTGTGTTAAATCGTCGAGATGAACGAAAGATATCTTTATAGTTTATTTTTTCTGGTGGAGTTGTAAGTGAGTATTTTGAAAAATTTCTAGACAGGTGTGAATCACACTGTCCAGAGGCGTGTGCTAATGGATTAAATTGAAAGAGTAGGATTAAAGTTAATAGTGCTTTAAGCATGGCTAGGATTTCTATCCTATATTGAGACAGTGATGTACATCAGAATATGCCTACCGCAGGTAGAAAAGTTCCCCGCCGGAGCGAGCTTTGCTCGCAAACGAGAGACGAAGTCTCTCTGCGGGTTCCAGCGAGGAATCGGCTAGGGGCGTGCTTTAGCCGCCCCGGAAAAGCCGATCCGAGTGGACTAGACAGCGCGCTACGTATTTATCGCTATCTGAAACCTTTCCATTTGTTACAGCCATCTTGTCTAGTTCACTCGCGCGTTGCGGGCGGCTACCGTTCAGTCCGCTTCGCTGGGACTTCCGTCCGCACGACGGCCACATGCGAAGCTGTACAGCGAAGCATGCCGTGGCCCCCTGCGCTCGCTGGAACTTTTCCACCTGCGGTGGGCGTACAAACTTTAGACACCCACCAAATTTATTAACATTTTTAATTTCATAGGCTTCAAATTATGGGGGTTACGGCCGATATATAGTCATAAGAGTTAGAAAGGCTTTGGCATAACATTAGCATTGATATCCTTAATAAAAGGGGAAAAAACATGAAAACTTTATTAATACTATCAATTAACTTAGTAATCATAAGTGCTAACGCTGCAGTTACTAATTCAAACTGTGCACACCAAAATAATGCTGGTCGCGATAGTCGTTGTGGTGGTTATGCAACTTTATTATCACCAGCAACACGTGAAGCTAACTGTCCACCAGTTGCAAAAGCTACTTCAACTAGAGACAAAGCTGTAAGATAGATCTAGATTTTACGAACAAGCCAACTTGTTCGTAAGTCTAAGCCATGAACTTAAGATGAAAATCTTTTGATAGCCTAAGATTATAAATTTTATTTAGCCTGCGCTAATTCAACGACTCCAAAGTGTTTGGATCAATACCCGATTTTTTTAATTTATTTTCGTAATCCTTTCGAACTTCTTTTTCAATCTCTCGGCGAAACTGTTCTTTGACCGTAACCTGATCTTTTGCATTTAAATCCGTGTAATCTAATTTTAAACCACCAACCAATCTTTTAATTATGCTTGAGTCCAAAGTCGAAGGCGTGTTTGCAACGTCTCGTCCATTATCGATTTCGATTTGAGGGTTTATCTTTTCTTGAATATAAATCTTATGGCCATCAGGAGTAGTGAATTCTTTAATCACATCTGCTGTAAAATTTTTTCCGCCCTGGGCCACATCTTGAATTCTACGGGACGCCGACAAATTCTTCATCCAATCCGTGAACACCACTTCCAAGGTTCTTGAATCAGAGCCAAATCTCATCTGCAAAAAAGAAATTATTCCAAAGGTTAAAAACAAAGATTTAATCACAAACCATGTGGAACTCATAAGTACTCCAACTTTAGCAAATACTTTAAAAAATCAGTTTTACTAAATGGTTTTTTCAAAAATCCACGGCATCCTGCTTTTAAGGCCTGCTTTTGAATGGACGAACTATCCATGGTTGTAAATGCAATGATCTTAGTGCTTGGATGTAACTTTAAAATTTCTTCTGTGGATTTAATTCCAGACATTTCTGGCATAACAATATCCATAAATACGATATCAGGTCTAAGCTCGTTAACTTTTTCTATAGCCTGTAAACCATTTTCAGCTTCACCAACAACAATATAAGCTTTTTCCTCTTGAAGTATTTGTTTAACGATCTCTCTGATGAACGGAGCATCATCAACCACTAAGATTTTAAGAGGAGCTTTTTTGTTATCCATCATTCATTATCCTATACAAAGCAGATCTAAATAACAAAAAGAAAAAGGCCTCAATTATAGAACTGAAGCCTTTTTAAATTCTAATATGATATAAGTGTTCTGGAATTTAAATCCTAGATGTTAGTTGTATCCTTAAGAATACAACCTTGGTCTAAAAATTATATTACATCATTCCCATTCCACCCATGCCACCCATACCGCCACCATGGCCGCCCATTCCACCGCCTGAATTATCTTCAGCCTTTGGTTTGTCTGCAATCATAGTTTCTGTAGTTAACATTAACGAAGCCACTGAAGCTGCATTTTGTAATGCACAACGAACAACTTTAACCGGATCAATCACACCTGATTTGATTAAATCTTCATAAACTTCAGTGTAAGCATTAAAGCCATGACTTGGGTCTTTAGCATTTAAAACTCTGTCTAAAACGATAGATCCATCCAAACCTGCATTAAATGCAATTTGTTTAATTGGAGCTTGGCAAGCTTGCCAAACAATTTTAGCACCAACCATTTCTTCGTCGCGAAGTTTTAGCTTCTCGATAACAGCGCCAGCTTTTAATAAAGCCGAACCACCACCAGGAACAATTCCTTCTTCAACAGCCGCACGAGTAGCGTTTAAAGCATCTTCAACACGAGCTTTTTTCTCTTTCATTTCGATTTCAGAAGGAGCACCCACGTGGATTATAGCTACACCACCAGACAGTTTAGCAAGTCTTTCTTTTAGTTTTTCTTTATCATACTCAGATGTAGTTTCTTCAACCTGCGCTCTGATTTGGTTTGCACGTGCAGTGATGTCTTTTTTAGTTCCAGCACCATCAATAACTGTAGTGTTATCTTTATCAACAACAATACGCTTAGCCGTTCCAAGATCAGCTAATGTAGCTTGTTCAAGTTTACGACCAGTGTCTTCACTAATTACAGTGGCACCAGTTAATACAGCGATATCATCTAACATTGATTTTCTTCTGTCACCAAATCCAGGGGCTTTAACAGCACACACTTGAATAGTTCCACGAAGTTTATTTACAACTAAAGTTGCTAAAGCTTCACCATCAATATCTTCAGCGATGATCAATAATGGACGACCTTGTTTAGCGATTCCTTCAAGAACGCCAATCAAATCTTTCATTGAACTGATTTTTTTGTCGTAAAGTAAAATCGCAGGGTTGTCTAATTCAGTTTCCATTCTTTCAGCATTAGTGATGAAGTACGGAGACAAATAACCTCTGTCAAATTGCATACCTTCAACAACTTCAAGTTCAGTCATTGCAGTTTTTGATTCTTCAATTGTGATTACGCCTTCTTTACCAACTTTATCCATAGCCTGAGCAATCATTGCTCCGATTTCAGTGTCGTTGTTCGCAGAAATAGTTCCAACTTGAGCGATCTCTTTTGAATCTTTAACTGGCTTCGCAATTTTCTTAAGTTCAGCGATAACAGCTTCAACAGCTTTATCCATACCGCGCTTAACGTCCATTGGATTATGTCCTGCAGAAACGATCTTGCTGCCTTCTCTAAATAAAGCTTGAGCAAGCAAAGTAGCCGTTGTTGTTCCATCACCAGCGTCATCATTGGTTTTAGAAGCAACTTCTTTAACCATTTGAGCGCCCATATTTTCAAATTTATTTTCTAATTCAATTTCTCTAGCAACAGTCACACCGTCTTTTGTGATCAAAGGTGAACCAAAAGATTTATCAATAACAACGTTACGACCTTTAGGACCCAAAGTGACTTTTACAGCGTTAGCTAAAATATTAACCCCGTTTAAAATTGATTTTCTAGCTTCTTCGCTAAATTGTAATTCTTTACTCATGTTCAAATTCTCCTTAAAAAAATTTAGTTAGCTGGTTAATTTAGTTTACGACGCCCAAAACATCTTCTTCTTTCATCATCAAATAATCTTCGCCACCAAGTTTGATTTCAGTGCCAGACCATTTTCCGAAAAGAATGGTATCGCCAACTTTGACATCTAATGGAATTCTTTTTCCATCATCCGCAGTCTTACCTTGGCCAGCAGCTACAACTTGTCCACGAGATGGTTTTTCTTTGGCTGAGTCTGGGATAATGATCCCGCCTGGAGTTGTTGTGTCTTCTTCCATTCTTTTAACTAAAATACGATCGTTTAACGGACGTACATTTACTGTGTTCATTCGAACCTCCTAAATTATGTTTTCTTTGGTATTACAGGTGCAATATGAAACTCTTTCCCAACCGGTCAAGGTTGAGCCAGAAAAATTTCAAATCTAAAATTTATTTATTTTGCAAAATGATTAAGAACTGAGCATAAGGCCTGGACCTTTGGTGCAACTTCAAGCCTACGGTTTCTAAAAAAGCCTTAAGTTCTGACAGTTCTTCGAATCAAAATGTTAAAGGATATGGGAATATTTTATTGGAGAAGCGACTGTCACTCGCATTGCATGCTCTTCGAGCGAGCAATGCTTCATGCCATCGATCCAATAAAATATTCCCATATCCTTTAACATTTTGATTCGAAGAACTGTCAGAACTTAGGGTTTTTTTAGACGACGCTCATCTTGGTTGCCTCAAAGGTCGTTTCGGCTTTTTGTTGGGTTAGAGATCGAGGTCTTCGGGGCTTGTTTCGGCGATGTTTTCGGGGATGACTTCGGTGATGGAGTTGTTGCCGAGGGATTCTAGGGATTCAATTTTTCTGGCTTGAGCGAGGACGCGAGTTTGGAAGGAGTTTTTTGCGGTTCGAAAAGTGTCCAAGCTTTTTTCTAGCTGTTGTTCAACGGATAGGAAGCCTTTGGCGAAGGTCATTAGTCGCTTTTGCAGCTCTTTGGAGTAGTCATAGATTAATTTTGCGTTTTCTGTGACTTTGTATTCGCCCCAACCCATGTGAATGGCTCTTAGTAAGGCTACTAAGCTTGGTGGAGTTGTGATTAAGACTTTATTGGCAAGCGCGTATTCGATGATGTCTCTTTGGGCTTCTAGCGCTGCAAATAGAAATGATTCGTTGGGTAAAAACATAACGACATAATCTAAGCTTTCTGCGCCCACCGCCTCGTTGTAGGTCTTTGAACCTAATTCACGGATATGGGTTTTTAAACGTTTCGCATGATTTTCTAGATGTTGGGCTTTTAACTGTTCGTTGGATTCATCGATGTATTTTAAGTAGAATTCCATAGGGGTTTTTGCGTCCACAATGATTCGTTTTCCACTAGGAAGTTTGACGATCATGTCGGGACGATAGACTTTGTCGTTTTCTTTAAATTCTTGTTGGAAGTCGACGTCGCAAAAATCCGACATCCCTGCAAGTTCAATACAGTTCTTAAGTTGAAGCTCACCCCAACGCCCACGAACGTTTGGCTTAGACAAAGCTTCTTTTAGGGACTGGGTTTGAAGGCCCAACTGGGTGTTTGAATCGATGATGTTTTTTAATTGGTTTTCGACCCAACCCAAAGTTTTTTCTCGTTCTTTTTCGAAGGTGCCTAGAGTCGTTTGGTAGCCTTTTAATTGATCAAACAAAAATTGTAGTTCCTTTCTAAAAACATCGTCACGTTTTTTTAAGATCTCGCCTTGAGCATTCGATTCACGTTTGAAGTTATCGTCAGCAAGCTCTAGTAATTTTTTAGTTTTATCCTCTAGGACTTCTGCAGATTTAATTTTAAATAGCTCTTCCAATTCACGACTTAAGTCTTGCGCTAGGGTTTTTCTAGATTCGATCTCTTGATTTAAAAACTCATTTTTAAAAATTTGCTTTTGATGTTCTTGAGATAACGACTCAAAATCATTTTTAAGGCTGTTGTGTTTTTTCAAGTTGTAGAATTGATTTATTAAAAAACCTAAAACAAATCCAATCAATACAGAGGCGCAAATCATCAGATAAATCATACTTAAAACTCCAAAAGAATCTTAGAAATAATGTAATATAGAAGGATTCGCAAGGTGATCAGTTTAATTCTTTGAATTAATCATATATAATAAAATAAATAAGTTTAAAAAAACGAATTAAAGAAAATGTACGTCGTCTTAAGTCCGCCTACCAGTCTGAATTTTAAATCCTAAGGATCTAATATGCCATTATTAACGAGCTTACTGATACTTATAGTTTTGGCCAGGTTGCTGGGTCGACTTTTCGTTAAGTACAATCAGCCTTCGATTGTTGGCGAAATGCTAGCTGGCGTTATTTTAGGACCTTCCTTATTGAATTTTATCCAAAGCACAGAAGCTTTAGCTGGGATTTCCGAGCTCGCCATTTTTTTAGTGGTTTTGTCCGCCGGCTTAGAAATGAATTTCAAAGACATTGTAAACGTCATGAAAGGCAAAGGTTTGGTCATCGCCTTAAGTGGTTTTTTTATTCCTTTAGTCTCGGGTATATTGGTTGGGCTTGCGTTTGACCTTGGCGCGATTAAAACCGTTTTCTTAGGTCTTTGTGTTTCTATAACAGCGTTGCCGGTAGCGATTAAAATGTTAGAAAATTTTAACCTTTTAAAAACAGATATCGCTAAGTATTCGGTGGCCACCGCAATCGTAAATGATGTGGCTGCATTATTAATTCTGGGCGTAATTTTAGATTTACCAAAAGAAAAATCCTTTTCTGCCATTGCGCTTTCGGTGGGGTTAACTGGTGGAAAATTAATTTTATTGGGTGGATTAATTTTAGGGATGAACGCACTTTTAGAATACGGTGAAAGGCGTGGATTTCAATTTAAAAAAATTCCAGAAATGTTGGTTGAATTTTTTGGGAGTGAAGCTTTATTTGGGATCGTAATTTTATTTGTTTTAGTTTTTGGATCTGTTAGCGAAACCTTGGGATTTCACTTCGTCATCGGAGCTTTTTTTGGAGCACTTTTGATTGATAAAGAATTCTTTTTTGCATCCAGATATTCAGAACTTGAAAGGACAATTGGGTCGATCACTAACGGTTTCTTAGGACCCGTCTTTTTTGCTTATCTTGGTCTTGAATTCGGATTAAAAGAATTAGAATCGTTTACCTTTATAACCGTGGTTGTCGTGGTCTCTATTCTTTCAAAGATTTTATCGGGCTGGATCGGTGGCCGTGCTATCGGATTATCAAACAAAACGGCTTTAAGTATTGGTATTATGCTCAATGGTCGTGGTGTGATGGAATTGGTTATAGCCAGTATCGCATTCCAAAGAGGATTAATCGAACAAGGTTTGTTTTCAACTTTAATACTTATGGGAGTGGTCACAACTATGCTAACTCCACTGCTTTATAAAAAGTACGGTGAATTTAAGTAATCAAGATTCTTAATTTGGGAGTCTGCAATGCAAGTCTTAAAGAACTTTGTTCGAAAATGTTTCGAAATGGCTCAGATGGAGGGATTCGAACCCCCGACAGGGTGATTAACAGTCACCTGCTCTACCAACTGAGCTACATCTGAACTGACTTGTAATTATGAAACAATTATTAGGCTAAGGCCAGAATGAAGTCAACTTTACTAGACAATCGAATCTACCGAAATATAGTATATAATTGATTAAATCTTCAAAAAATCGAAGACCATAAATCCTCAAGGAGTTGAAATGTTTAAAATTCTTGCTTTGAATATAATGACAGTTCTTTTTTTAGCTTCATGCTCACATTCTGGTCATCATGCCCATCACGAACACGGCAAAGAAGCCAAGCCATGTAAAGTTGGTGAAAAGTGTGATGAGTCTAAAAAAGACGGCGATTGCTGTGCTGACAAAAAAGAAATGAAAGAAAATTGCTGTAAAGGGTAATTGTAATTCTTGAAGGTTAGGATGATTTTTTTGAAACGATTCATTCTATAAAAATCATTTTATCGCTGACTTCTAAAAACAGGGATTTTTAAATCCCTGGGATTTTCATATTTTACACCTAGTTCAGTGTTTTTCGTTTTTTGTTTATTTTTTTGATGAGTTCCGTGGATGTAATAGATAACTGAACAAAGTGCGATGGTCAGACTTATTATTCGCGCGATCCATCCCTTTATCGTAAATTCTGACTCATAACTTCTAGCTAAGAATTTGGAAGTTTTCACTTAGCACCTTCATCGGATTGAGCATCCATTATAATTTTAAGTTTGTTGTATTCTGTCTCTAGACCTAAATAAACTTCAGATACAAATTCTGTACCTCCAAGCTCCATCGTTAAAGGTGGTATATCTGGATAAATAAGGACTTTAATATTTTCTGAATTTAATTTTAAACTTAAGTAAACAAAGAAATTTATAAAATCCTTTTCTGCTTGAATGAAACTGTAACTGATAGCTTTTTCTGAAATTAAATAAGGATCTTCTTTTAACAACTCAAAGTCCATTTTTTGGTATTCTTTAAAGCTTTCGGGTGGATAATCGAGTCTAACAAACAGTCCACTAAGTTTTGTGTAGCCGCTATACAATATGCTGTATTGGCCTTCTGCAGGTGTAAGCTGACCAAGCTTTTCCCTTAATCCAAATCCAGGACTTAAATTTATAAAATCAAGTTTCAAGATATAATTTTGACTGGAATCCACTAAATGAACAACGATGTCTCTTTTGTTCTTAAAGAAAAAAAGATTGGCTTGAGTGATATAGTTGATATCTAAATTTGGATTAATTTTTTTTAAAAACAACAAAGCTTCAGGTTCCACTTTTGCCAAAAGCTCCGCCGAATTCATTTCACTTTTAATTTTTTGCTTATCTTTACTAATCATTTTTAAAACGGAACTTATTAACATCCCTACAATAAAAAATGAAAAAACAAGTAACAATATGTGATGGACTTTAAACTTCATAGCCTAAGTCTAAAAGACCAAGGCAATTACGCCAAGTCCTAAATGATCAAATTTTTATTTTGAATCAGTAGGTATCCATCGTGATGTCACCAACATTGGTTTGAACAGAAAAATAAAATTTCCCGGTGTCACTTTCTGTCGTTTGATTGGAAATTTGACCAAATAAAGTCTTAAGTTTAGATTCAGTTTTTGCACCTTTTGGAACTTGTATTCTAGTGTTACCGACAGATTTAGAAACGTGAAGTTGATTAAATTTACCTTCCGCTTTTTTATCATATTTGATATCTAAATCTCCGCTTAATAAAGTGATCTTCCCATACCCGTCTAAACCAGAAACAGTCACTGCTCCTGAAGCCACATCTAAATTCAATTTAGAAACTTTGCCTTGAATGTTAACTTCACCAGATCCTAAATTTACATCTAAAGATGGAAAGATTCCTTTGGCGTTTACAACACCAGTTCCAAGACTAATAACTATTTTTTTATTTTCTGGTAAATGGAAATTTAAATCTTGAGTGCAATTATTTTTAATCACGAAAATTTTCTTTTCCGTTGAAATAAATAAGGTTTTCTTTTCTATTTTATATTCGACGTTACAATCTTCTGACGAGACTTCGTTTAGAATATCTAATTTGGTAATTTTTGCTTCCGTCGAATTAATGATTTTTAACATTCCTGACGCTTGAAGCATAACGACTTTATCAAATTTTTCACTGTCAAAAGACAAAGACTTAACAGGTATTTGAAAGACTTTTGAACTTTCTTGGGCGGCCCCAGTTGTGGGATTAATTTTTAACTCAGCGTTTGAATTCAAAGAAAACAAAAGGACGGATAAAACAAAAGCGGTATAATTTTTTTTCATAAACTTCATTCTTTCTCTGGTTGTTATTTTTTATAAATTTCTGAATTTAATTTTAAATCTCAGATTTGATTATACTGAATAAACCTCGGTTAAAGTTTAATGGTGCGCCCGGAAGGATTCGAACCTCCGACCACCTGATTCGTAGTCAGGTACTCTATCCAGCTGAGCCACGAGCGCAAAAAGTTATGATTTAGGTTTAACAAAACAATCTTAAAAAGCAAGAAAGTCTTTGGTTTTCGCCTCTTAGGCCTTAGTTTTGAGGCTAAAAAATGTAAAATAATCCTCTTTATAAAATTGTTTGACAGTCAGATGGGCAATTTTAGAGGCTTGATTTTGTATTTTTAATCTGAGACATAATAGCTAAGCCGACGATCATTAAAAACAGTCTTTTAAACCGTCTAATTAAACCACGGAAGAGTGGGTGAGTGGCTTAAACCAGCAGATTGCTAATCTGTCGTACGGGTAACACCGTACCGGGGGTTCGAATCCCCCCTCTTCCGCCAGTTAAAATACAGTACCCAGAATACTGTTAACAGTATTCTGAATTCTGACCAGTATTCCGCATTCAGCTTAAAGCTCAACTCAAAATACACCAATTTTGAGAACCCAAAATTGTCACTTTTATGCTGTCTAAATCTTAGATAGCCCACTAATTTGTAGTCAATTTCTATACAGTCAATCAACCTAAGATATTGAAATTACTATGCTTTATTTGACGTCATTTGGCGTTCATATTGCAAAATAGTCCATATGAAGCTTATGCCCTACCACTTCTTTTTAGGCATATTTACCTTAAAGCTTATTTTAAGTTTAGGTCTTCCTAGCGTTGTTAGTGCTAATGAATCATTCGATATCTGTGAAATTAAAAGAAATTACAAAACTTACACCAACACTTCTCGTTCAAATTATACTGGCCTAGTTACCCAGGCCGGAGAAATGGCGTGCACTCAGGTTGACCCATATACTTATCAGGTTTCAATTAATGGCCGCACTCGATTTGTTCATAGAAGTGCTATCATCAGTAAAAGACCACAAACTTTGGCTGTTCAGCTTAGTTTAAGGCCAGTAGCTCGGCCGAAAACGGTGGAATCACCCGCAGTAATTTTACCAACGTCAATCAACGATTCTTTAAGACCAGCATCTAGCAGCTCTGAATTAGATCCTGCCGGCCAAAGAATACAAAACGGATTCATCGGTTCAACTACGGATGCTCTAGCGCCACGAATTACTATCAGTTCAAAGAACGCGCCTGAAATTTCAGGAGGCGGAATCGACACAATTATCGATTCTAATTTAACTCCTGAGGAAGAAAGATTAACTCGATCGACACGATTATTGAAAAGCTCTGGTTGGGTCACTCCACGCTCTGAGCCTAATCGTGAAAGCGGATTTGAGTGTTCGGTAGTTACTGATGGAAGTTGTTCTAAAGCGAAAGACCAAGTCTCTACAATTGATCATAATGTGGAACTTTCTCCTACCGGTGAAAGAACGTATGATGAAGACAATAGAGAATGGTATTTTAAAGCAAATTTTGAACATGGCGACCAAACTTATTCTGCATGGTTTGCTGAAGAACAAACGGAAATCGATCCGGACGCAGCTCGTATCCGTGAGCAAACTGCTCAGCGCACTCAAGATTGGTTAAAAGGTGGAACTGGAAGCATATATGGTCCTAATTCAGAAGTTGCAGATTCCGAGTCTGAACCTTATCAAATTTCCATGAAGGCGGCTGATATCGCCGCACGTTTACAAGCCACGGTTTATGATCCAAATGTAACTTACGAAACTAGCGACAGAGCCGCCAGCGAACGTGAAATGGCTGAAGCTCAACAAATGTTTCCTAATAGCACTACACGTGGTCGAAAACATTTAATGCGCCTTCACCCAGGTGGCGAAGGTTTATGTGGAAGCACTGCAAACAATACAAGTAATCCATCTACAAAGTCCTACACTGCCCCAATTACCGCTTGTGCTTTAGCGCGATTAACTCAAACTTGGAGAGAACGATTTTGTACGAACAACAACTCGTCCTGCCAACTTGCATTTGGTAACGTTTCACACCCTGAATTAGAAAAATTCGGTCGACCTAGACATCAAACACACACCCATGGTAATTGCGTTGATATAAGACCAATAAGAGATTCAGGAAATCAACCGGTTGAATGGTCTCATGGCAATTACAACAGAAGTCAGACTAGAAATTTACTAAATTTACTTAAGGAAATGGGCGCTGAAAGCGTATATTTTAATGACCCACAAATGATCTCAGATGGACTTAGTAGCCGAATGGGTGGTCACGATAACCACATTCACTTTTGCTTTAGGTCAGACAATGCAAAAGCGGAAAAACAGTGCGCTGAATTTGAACCGGATGCAAGAATTTGTCCTACGACTGACGTTTTATTTAATCACCCAACTATGATAGACTTCAGAAACGGACTTACGGAGTAAACGATGAAATGTTTGGCCTTAACATTGTTAGTTTTTAATTTTATGACATCGGCAGCCTTTGCTGACAGTGCTCATTCTGATCACGTGGACTGTAATGGAATCAAAGGATTAAAATTAGCAATCGCATTTAAGTCTGATACTAATAAAAAATATATTTCTAAATCAACTACAGAATTATACACAACGTTTAGAGACGATATTTATTTTACCCACATCATGGCGGATCAATCGCTTTTTACGAATGGTAATTTAGAAATTCAATTTGAAATCATAAACCATCTGAAGCAACCTATTAAAAAATATGTTTTAAATAAATGGTCTAACGATAAAGACTATCCCAATAAAAAAATAAATAAAATGAACTTTACAAACTTTGCGACGACAAAGTTAAGTGACCCGTTTGACCGATGGGATAATCTGTCGAAAGCTCAAAAAGCTCGCGCCGATCGCAAGAATGTTCCTTTTGATGGTAAGTTCTATATTGGAAGAAAGAACGAAAAACCAATTTGTGTTTTTGACTTCAAATACGGTACGGGTCTTTACGAAGACGCACACTAAGTTAGAAATTTAGAAATTCAATTCATGAAAATAAACTTGGCTATGATAATGGCGCTACTATTTCTAATTCTTTAATAGCTTAAGTCGGAAATATAATTAACGCTGACCTTATCTGGTTCCGCAACCGATAATCTTTTGATCTCTAAGCCTGTCTTTAAATTTTTTAATGTTGAAGTGACGACACCATTAGGAACGTTTGTCGCAAAGTAACCACCACCATCAATGATTTTATCCGTAGGATTTCCTAGTTTATCAAAATAAATAATTCTTGTGTTTTGAAGGCTTGGGTAAATTTGAACTTCGTAATTTCCATTCTCAACCCATCCAATCACACTTGTTGTGCTTGGAACAAGGTTTACCCGCTGACTTGAAAGTAGCGAGCTCACCCACGATCTTTTAAAATTGGGTAAGTTAACTATAGATCTTCGGCGCCCAATAAAATATCTAGTTGAAATGTATTCGGAGTCAGAAGGATTTACATCCATCACCATATTTGTAGATGTATCAAAAAATGGAACTTGTGAGCTCTTATTTAAACCTACTTTCCAATTTGATTTCATTCCTGGGACAGCAATTTGAGACGTCACTTGCAGGCCTGGATTAAAGGCATCAAACGAATGAATCATTACATTCTTTTTAGGTGCTGATTCAACATGAACAATACTTGTATGGTCTAAACGAACAACCGTAGTTTCCAAAGGAAGGTCTGTGCGATCCGTTTTAATAATGTGAATGCCTTCGGGGGGATTAATAAAGGCAAAAAATCCATCACCACTTGTACTTTCTAAATTTGGGTCTGGAATTCTATAACTAAAGTATAAAGGTTGAAGATCTTCAAAACCATGAAGATTGACCTTTACGTTTTCTACTGGAAGGCCTCGATCTAATACTCGGCCCCAAATGACAGAATTTATTTTTGAATTTTTAAGATAAGGTTCAATCAGACTTAAAAAAGATTTCATGTGTTTATCAGAATGTAAAATAGTCTTCAGCGGGTGACCGGCTTCGGCTATCTGAAGGGAATTCCAGTATCCTTTATGGGAAGCGGACACAATCATTTGCGACCCTGCCGCTAAACTTGAAACTGAAAACTTACCATTACTATCGGCGTTACCAACATCTTGGTCACCATCTATATAAACTTCAGCTTTGTCTGAATTTTTTAAACCTGAACTTCTTCCATTTAAAGCCACTTCAAATTCTTCAAAACTTTCATAGGATAGAGCTTGACCAATAAAGTGGGCATTATCCGACGGCTTCACCGTGATTAAAGTTTCTGGGTTATCAATTAAAGTGTTGGCATTTAATTTTAAATCACCAAAAGCAATTAAGGCTCCACTGTCATGTCTGAGTTCTACTTTTAAGGATCCCGCTAAAGAAGAAACAGAGATATCGAATTCACCAGAGCTTGGATTTATCAATCCGCGTTCTTGCGTTATCCCACCTAAAATTCTTTGGATATAAAATTGGAATCTATCTCCAGGGTAAACAGCACCGTCGGCCAAAATGATTTGACCCTTAATTTGACGATACACCGGTTTAGTTATCGAACCTGAAATGCCGGAATTTACATTTTGATTTTTCGTGCTTAATGAAATGGGACCCATGTTTTGTTGTAAAACTCCAAAACCAGTTTTTAAATTTCCAACAAGTCCCTGAGTTAACATTTGACCAATATCTTGGACACCATTGGAACCTAACAAGGGTAAAGATTGTTGATGATTATTGGCTTTAGACTTTGCATCCGGATTTCCAATCACAAAAGTAGCGCCATCAACATCTACACTTTCTCCTAAGGATTCTGCGGATGCTTGAATGTGAGTAGAAGTTTCTAAAGCATCAGATTGCTGATCTAAATCAGAGTTCATCGCAAGATTAGTTTTTAAACCTTCTTGCAAATCTTCAATAGATGAATTTGATGAGCTTAAATCGAGTTGCGTGGAAAAAGTTTTGTCTAAAACCGATCTTGCACCCAACGCCACTTTTTTTGTAATAGAAACTAAAGTTGCAGCATCAGTCTTAGCTGTTTTCTCGGACTTCGAAATTCTTAAACCATCAAGTTTGACGATCTGTACATTTTCAATGCCCGACTTGATGTAAACAACCTGCTCATCAAAAGATTTAGTGATGTTCTGAATCTCCAACTTTGAATTTGTCGATTTGGAAATGAAAGTGTCTTCAAGAGCCGCGAAGGCCGGGGAAAATCTTTGCACAACAATACGTAATGGTTTTTGAGCGCCCTTGTAATCAACTTCAGAAATTTTTTCTGAAAATAAAAATGTAAGTGTAAGAAAAAGCCCAAGGCTAATTTTCATGTTGCAAATCTCTTTTACGTACTACGTAAGTTGGTTAACCACTATCTATATAGTGCCTAAAAGACTTTGAAGTCGTCAACCGCGTTAGATTCTTCTCGACGTTTATTCAGGTGGGCCTTTAGCCTAGCCAGAATAATCTTGGCTATCCTTTCGTCGTAACCAACCACCTTAAAATCCTTTTGAATAGCTAATGGACTTTGAGCTTCTTCCACTGCAACAATCACTTCGATGGTGTAAGGACGCTCCCCGCCTCGAACATAAATTTCGGCGTACGCTCGTTGAAGTTCGTTTGTAGCCTCTTTCATTTTCTTTCCATAGCGAACAAAAGGAACAGATTTATACTCACGACTGTCTTTAGATGCGAAATTAACTTTAACGGGGAGGGCTTTAACTATACCTTCTCGAATTTCGACTAAGGACTTATTCACTGGACCAAGCATTGGACCACCCATGGCGCATCCAAAAAGACTACTTAAGATCAGTGACCAAGCAAAGAATTTGAATAGCCATCCAATACGTAAGGCTGGAATAGAATAGCTATTCACACCTGATAACATTGATTTGAGTAGTCTATGACTAAGCATTCGCTGACTTACCAGCATCTTTTAGGAACTGTTCAAGTCCACGATCGGTCAGTGGATGCTTAGTTAATTGCTTCATTACGCTGTAGGGGATAGTTGCGATGTCAGCACCTATAAGTGCAGATTCTAAAAGATGAATTGGGTGACGCACACTAGCAACAAGTACTTCCGTCGGAAATCCGTAGTTATCAAAGATAGTTTTGATTTGTGAAACGATCTCCATTCCCGAAACAGAAATATCATCTAATCTGCCAACAAATGGAGAAACCATAGTTGCTCCAGCTTTTGCGGCTAACAAAGCTTGAAGTGGTGAAAACACCAGAGTGACATTGGTTTGAATACCTTCCTTTGAAAATTCTTTCACTGCAATTAAGCCGTCTTCGGTTAAAGGCACTTTGACAACTACATTTTTTGCAATTTTTGAAAGCTCTTTACCTTCTTTGATCATGCCCTTGGCGTCCAGCGCTATAACTTCTGCTGATACAGGTCCACTTACGATTTCGCAAATATCCGCGATAATGTCTTTTATGTTACGGCCTCCACCGTCTTTGGCAATCAAAGTTGGATTCGTGGTCACGCCATCAACCCAACCTTTTAAATGTGCGTTTTTGATTTCTTCTAGATTAGCCGTATCGATAAAAAACTTCATAAATGGTCCCTTATTAAAGTTATAATTTTTGATAAATAATCAATTTGTAGTTTTAGTTTTAAGTATGGTTAAGCATTATGTGATTTAGTTACTGACTAGATATCCTTTATCCAAGTTTTACTCAAGTGGTCAGTAAGCTTCGGCCGGTCTGTAAAAACTCAGAATTCATCCAAATTTTTTTATCGATCATGCCAGCGGTCAATGGTTCATTTAAAACTGGGTGCACGTAAGAGTCCGGAATAACTTCTAAACTTGGAAACAAAAGCTCTTCGCGCTCGATCCAGTCCGGATTGGGAACAGTTAAACCCCTGCTCATTGCAAACTGAGATTTAAAATCCAAGACCCTCACTTCAAAGTTTCTAGACAAAGACATTTCTGAGGATTTTTTGGCAAACTGCAGAATTTGAGCCCCAAAATCTGTGCCCCAATCTTCTGACTCTTTAACTTGAAGTAAAATGCTAAAACAGATGTGAGTGTGTAAAGCTTTACCAACAATGTCTTCTTTTACTTCATCCGGAATAAACTGATAGATCGAGGATATTTTTTCGATCACCCCTACGTAATTTAAACATCTTATAAAATGTTTAGAGCAACTGATGCCCTGTTTTTTTTCAGAAACAACACCAATGATGGCGTAATCAAGATTTTTTAACATAGTTCTTTGTCGCAAGTCTTAGTCACAGATTTAAATCCTAATTTTTAACGTCCAAGATATATTCCTCCATGAAATATAGTCGAGGTTCCGACTGACTCACTAACCATTCGGCGACTTTTAATGAACCTGAGGCAAAAACTTTTCGGTTCATGGCTTCATGATAGAGCTGAATGACTTCGTCGTCACTTTCAATTCTTACATTATGAATCCCAAAAACTTCCTCAGTTCGAAAAGCTTCGATAGGAACATCTTTTGATAGACCAAAGGCCTGCTTCGCTTTTGTAGCCAACGTAATCGCCGTTCCACTGGGACTATCTTTTTTGTGGATATGATGAGTTTCAGAAATGTTAACCTTTATTGGATTTAAAATTTTAGACATTTCAATAAATTGTTTTAGCAACGCAATTCCAATACTCATGTTTGAGGCCCAAAAAATTGGGGCTTGAAATTTAAAATCCTGACCCAAAATTTCTTTTAATTTCTCGATTTTGATTTCACCTAGACCAGTTACACCAGAAACCAATGGCTTTTTATTAACCTGACACCATTGGACCACGGATTGAAAATTTTCTGGCATGCTAAAATCGATAACTACATCAATATGTTTTGGATCCCAAGCTGGTGAATTGCCCTTGGACGAAAGCATTTTTTGACCATCAATGCCCCAACCTGCCATAAATTTATGATTGGATAATTCAATTAATTTTACGACTTCTGAACCAACCCGGCCAGTGTATCCAACAACTGCGACATTCATCTAAGCCTCAAAAAGTGCTAGTTGTTCTTCGATGTTTGCAAAATGCTTTTTAGACAAAGCTAAAAGGGGCAAACGACAGTCTGGCGTCGCCAAAATGCCTTTAGCAAACAAAGCCCATTTTACAGGAGTTGGATTTGGCTCTACAAAAATTAAATTTGTTAATCTTAACAAGGGAAAGAATTTTTTAATGGCTTGTCCTGAGTCTGTTTTTGCTAAAGTGAATAATTCTTTTAAAGTTTTAGGAACCAAATGACTTAAAACGGAAATTGCACCGTCGCCACCAAGTCCAACGAACTCGACTCCAGTTTCATCATCTCCAGACATTATCGTCCAATGGCTGGGAACAACATTTTTAATCTCGCGCATAAAGTTTAAATCGCCAGAGGCTTCTTTAATTCCCGCAATATTTTTATGGCTAGCCAAACGTTCAATCACTTCAAGACCAAGGGATGTTAAAGTTCTAGAGGGCACATTATATAAAATCACCGGCGCACTTGAAGCATTAGCAACCGCTGTAAAATGCTGAAATAAACCTTCTTGAGTGGGCTTATTGTAATAAGGCACAACATCTAGAAACCCATCTGGCTTTAGATCAGAAAATTCTTTATGAAGCTCTATAGTTTTAGACGTGGAATTTAAACCCGCTCCAATAATCAAGGATTGGTTTTTACAACGAGCTTTTACAAATTTATAAATTTCTTTAACTTCTTTGGTGCTTAAATTTGGACTTTCAGCGGTCGTACCATTAACAACAAAACCGTCCACACCGTTGGAAACCTGAAAATCTAAAAGCTTTTCTAAGGATGTCCAATCAATTTCATTATTTTTGAATGGAGTCACTAGGGCTGTAACGACGCCTGAACTTACTTTTTTGCTCATCTTCTTTTTCCTTCTTTAAAACATCATCTTGATAATCATTAAAAAACACATCGGGATCTTTCGGCGGAATCGGCGCACCGCGAATCCCACATCCAAATAATCCCAATATTCCCAACAAAATCAAACCTAACTTCATCGCAAAAACATACCCCTCATACCTTCGTATGTAAATAGGAAATAGGGTTTGGGGATTCTTAGGCCTTTTTCTGAACCATACATTTTTACTAAAATGGATTTTAAAATTGCTTCTAAATTAAAATAGTTGTTTTTGATTTCTACAGATGACCTGTTTTTGTGTATTTAAAAGAAGGTAAGGATAATGAAAAAACTAAAGATATTGTTTTTTTTCTTTTCCTCTTTATTTTTTTTCGCAACCTCTCAGGCCACAGAACTTTTTCAAACGATCAGTCCATTAAATAATCTGGATAGTGTTTATTTGGCCGGTCCCTTATTTAATGAACCCGAAAGATTTGAAATGGAGCGAATCGCAGAAGCACTAGAAACATCGGGCTTCAAAGTCTTTCTTCCGCACAGAGATGGTTTAGAGTTTGCCGAAATTTTTCCATACTTAGTCGATAAATTAAATTACTCTCCCGAGGACGTTTCGCGATGGATGGGATTTGCGATTGATGCATTAGATGTATACCAAGTAATAATCGTTAACGGAAGTTTAGTGATGAATCTCAACGGTAGAGTTCCTGACGAAGGCGCAATTGCAGAATTAACTATGGCGTGGATGTTAGGAAAGCCAACGCTCATTTATAAAAATGATTTACGTTCTTTAACATCCAACATAGACAACCCTTTAGTGACTGGTCGTGCGAATTTTATTCAATTAAGCACCTACACAGAAATTCCAAACAGGCTAAAAATTCTAATTTCAGAATTAGCCCCTGAGGATTTGAATTTCATTCAATCTCTACCCACAAAGGTAAGACAAAAGTTAACCGAAGGGCAAAAAATCTGGAAAACCCTATTGCACGTCAGATCTAAAGAACTTTCCAGCCACCAAGCCAAACACGAAGTGGCTACCCTCATTGCCGCTCTCTACAATCCAAAAAGTTGCATTAATTATTTGAGTCAAAATCCAACTCCATAATTCCCCTGCAGGGCCTAAGAGCAAATGCCCCAATCGAGTAAAGTCTTAATAAACTCCCTTAATGATTTATAAAGTCGAATAGAGTTCAATGGCTCGAACATACGTTTGGCACAGGCTTGCATTAACTTATTTTCTACAATTTTCTATGAACCTTACACCAATAAAAAAGGATCTCCTGCAAGCGTGACGCGTTCGACGAAGTCTTCAAAGAAATCTGCGAAAGCAGATTCTTTGAAGACGAAGGCGATGCAGGTCGAGCGCCAGGGATGGTCGTGTCCTTTTTTATTGGTGTAAGGTTCATAGAAAATTGTAGAAAATAAGTTAGTGCAAGCTTCTGTGCCAAGCCGAACTCGCCATTGAACTCTATTCGACTTTATAAATCTTTAAGGGAGTTTATTAAGACTTTACGGGGTTTGGAGCCATTTGCCGGGCCGACGACGCCTTGTTGTTCAAACACTTCAATCATGCGCGCAGCGCGCGGGTAACCAAGTCTAAATTTCCTTTGAAGCATCGATGCGCTGACTTCTTTCATTCCAGACACTTGCTCTAGAATTTCGTCATAACGATCATCAAACTCTTCCATGTCGTCGACGCCACTTCCACCGGCTTCACCATCACTGCTCTCTCCGCTATTGTAATTTGAGGATGAGCCGTCTACGGCACGCATCGCTTTTTCGTCATACATAGGTTCTGATTGGGATTTCCAAACTTTGGTGATCTCTTCAATTTCAGCCTCAGACACATAAGCCCCGTGGGCTCTGATTGGTTTTGAAATTCCTGGGGATTGAAACAACATGTCCCCTCGGGATAAAAGTCTTTCTGCCCCAGATTCATCTAAGATCACTCGAGAATCCATTTTGCTTGCGACTTTAAAACTAATTCGTCCTGGAATGTTAGTTTTAATTAATCCTGTCACAACATCTTTTCTTGGCGACTGCATCGCAAGTACTAAATGTATTCCGCACGCTCTGGCCATCTGAGCTAAGCGTACAACGGCTTGTTCGACATTAACTTTATCAACAGCCATTAAATCCCCAAACTCTTCTACGATAATGACGATGTAAGGGAGTTGTTGGAAGTAGTAACTTTTCATTGGAGCTTCTAAATTTATTTGTGCATTGATTTCGTTATGCTCATCCAATTCTTCTTCTGTGAAGACACCAACTTTTTCGTTAAACCCTTCTAAGTCACGAACTTTAAATTTGGACATTGAACGGTAACGTTTATCCATTTCATTAATCGCCCATCTTAGTGCATTCACGGATTTTTTAGAGTCCCTGATTGGTGGTATCAGTAAATGGGGTAAATCATTAAATGCGGCAAGGTCGACTTGTTTAGGATCTACTAAAATAAGTTTTAGTTTTTTAGGACTATGTCTTAATAAAAGACCTACAATCAATGAAACAACAAAAACGGATTTTCCTGAACCCGTAGAACCAGCTACAAGTAAGTGTGGCATTTTTCTTAAATCAACCACCATCGGATAGCCATCGGCCCGTCTTCCAAGTCCGATTGGCAACATCATGTCGTCTTTCCAAAATGTATCCATACTTAATATGTCTTTTATAAAAACGGTGTCTCTTTTCGAATTTGAAGTTTCAATCCCCACAACATCACGCCCAGGGATAGGTGCGATAATTCTTACCGATTCACTGGCTAAAGCTAAAGATAAATCATCTGCGAGTTCTGTGATTTTACTTATTTTAATATCTGCGTTTGGTCTAAATTCGAATAAGGTAACGGCCGGCCCAGATTTAACGCCAGTTATTTTTCCTTTCACTGAAAACTGATCTAATTTCGCCACCAGAAGATTTGATTTATCCCGGATTTCTTCTTCGCTCATACCTTCAAATTGGGATGGCGGTTCGTTCAATAAATCTAAGGATGGCATCTCCCATTCAGAATCTTTCGCACGTCTTGTGATTTTTTTTGTAAGGTCTCTTTTAAAAGATTCAATTTTATATGTTTCTTCTTTTTGAGCTTGTCTGCGCTTTAATACCATTTTCACGATTGGACTTATAGGAACCGCATTTTCACTGACTTCAGCATCGTCGTCGTCTATTTCCATCACGTTATCTTCGATAAATTTTTCGTTTTCTTCCCTATTTTGAAAAGCAAAGGACTTTTTATTATTTTTGTCCACTGATTCATTTGAAACTATAGACTTCCATTGTAAGTTTGCGAGCGCCAAATAACATAAGTTCACAAGGTTTTTAACTTTTAAAGATATCCACTTCAAAACCTCAAAGGATTTAACCTGAGGATTTTCGAAAGTCAGAAACATTAAAATTAAATACAAAGAGGCTAAAACAATTGATGTCCCCGTCGAACTAAAAATATTTAAAAGGTAAGAACCCATTAAAAATCCAATCCAGCCCCCTGGATTTTCCATATCGATCGTAAATATATTTTTTAAATAAATCTCTAAAGTGACAGAAATCAAAGTCACAAAAAGAAAC
>JANODG010000205.1:0-2074 GCA_031412575.1 Bdellovibrionales bacterium | reverse complement strand
TGAAATTCCGTCGAACACCATAGTGTTTGTCCCTGTTGGGCTTACGAGTCCTGCAGGAGTACCTTGCAGATCAATCACAATTCTTGATCCACGCGTAGCCGTTTTTCTCACAAAAAATACACCTGTTGGTCTAAAGAGGCTCACTGTGTTTTCTGGATTTAAGTTAGAGCGCCTTGTTTCTCTGGCAAAATACATCAGAGTCTGATTCTGTAAACCGCCCATAGAAGCATCTTGGTTATAGGTGAATGACCTTACGAAACCTTCACCCGTTATAGGGCTTGAAGTGCCATTTAAATTTCCGTTAAAATATCTTACGTTCACACCAGCTGAAGCTAAATTTTGTATAGTCGCTAATAAGACTTCTAATTCCATTTCAACACTGTCCGTCTTTAATTGGTTGTTTTTCATCGCCATGATACTGACTAATGTGCTACTTCCGAATAAAGCAATAAATGAGAACAAAGCCACAGAGACCATCAACTCGGCTAAAGTAAACCCCAAAGAGTGCTGAGACTTAATATTAGAAATCTTTTTTGTCTTCAAATTGTATTTACCCAACTTTTTATAAGCTTTTTGAATATCGCGAATTATTAAAATAAACGGAAACTTAATTTCAAACCAATACGATTTATTTTGAATAAATCTTCCGTAACCACTTACGCCAAAAACGAAATCTTCGTCTTTTTTAGGAACGTAAGCGGTCCCAAAAATACTATCCCACATTGAGAACATCACAGCTAAGTTTTTTCCGTGATGTTTTTTAGACCGGCTGTGGTGCACTTGATGCATCACCGGGCTCATAAAAACTGGGCTTAAAAAACCATAGTGAATTTTAATGTGCGAATGTCTAAAATGTATCAATGAGTAATTTATAACATAGCCAAGACCAAGTATAACCGCTTTAGTTTTGTTATCTCCTGGAATTTCAAACATGCTAAATAAGAAAAGTATCAATGGAATTTCAAAAAATAAGGGGATAAAAATATTCTGTAAATATTCAATAGGATGAATTCGGTACCTGGTTAAAGGGTTCAGCACAATGGCCATATGATGAGTCATATGAAAGTACCAAATCCATTTCACTTTATGCTGCAAAAAGTGCACCAGATAATTTGTTAAATCCCTAAAAATACAAATCAGTGACCCCAAAAAAATGGAGCCCACCAAAGGGTCTAGATAAATCAAAGGTCGTGAAAAACCTATTCCATAAAAATGAGCTAACTGAATGGCGTGTTTTTCAATGGAATCAAATTCTAAAATAAAATAACCAAATAAAATTGGTTTATAAAAAAATCGCAAAGACCAAAAAAAGATGTCTTTTTTGAATTCGCTAATGGTTTTTTTTTGCTTTAAGAACTGAAAACCTTGTAAAATTCTTGTTTTATTGAATCCGAAGCAAACCAACGAAAAGAAAAAGAAAGTGATCAACCAGTAATAATGGAAGGCACTATTACTGTTTATAAACAAACTATCATGGTGGTTCCGCACTTGAACCATAAATAAATCTGATAGTTTGTTTAAAAAATCAAACATTATAAGTCCTCAAACAGGATTTTAGATCTTAGCATCCAATACCCTACTTTTCTTAATTGTTATTTCCACCGTCATTACCTTTACCATCAGCGTTCCCACCATCAGGGGAGCCGTCGCCGTCACTTCCGTCTGTAGGAGCTGGTGGAGGTGGTGGAGGCGCTAAGTCGCAGCTGTTCGCTACTGTACGTCCACCGCCTGTGCACCAACCCTGGGTTCCAGGTTTAGGCATATAACCAGGGCCGCAAGGCACACATCCGTTTCGTGTTGCCGGAGGTAAAGAGTCCGCTAGTGCATTGTTAGAAGTGTTTTGAGCAACATCAACAAATCTGGCTTCTATGGTTACTCGACATCCCATATTTATATCTGAATAATTTAAAACAAATCCATTTGGCTTTTGAGAAGTTGCGGCGTCATACGCGGCTTTACCGCAAACGGTGAGCTGAGGACATGGCACCCAAGTACTATCTACTTGAAAGTCGTTAGTTATGACCGCGCCTCCAATACAAGTCGAGGCTCCAGGAGCTGGACTATAAGTAGATAT
>JANODG010000204.1:0-2731 GCA_031412575.1 Bdellovibrionales bacterium | reverse complement strand
TTTAACCTCGCGGCTGAAGAATATCTGCTCAAAAACTTTGATGAAGATATCTTCACTTTATGGCGAAATGAAAATGCAATTATTGTTGGAAAACATCAAAATACACTATAGCACTTTTATTTACTTATTTCACTTTGATTTCCAGTGTGGGTTACACTTCGATATGCCGAGAGTATTTGACGGGTAAACAGTTTCAGCTATATAAACTTCAAGTCACATCCATTCATGAATCTGGCTCGATATACGCTGCCAAGATGACTCACCTTTTATCAAAGTTGCCCGTCGAGGTCGAAAGTGAACTTTTAATCACTCTTCAAGAAAATGGAGTTTCGGAACTGATTTTAGTTTCTGAAGGTCATTACATAAAAAATAACACCTTTTTCATATCAGATGACTCTGCGGTCCTATTTTTTAATGGGCAAATGCTCGCAGCTCTGAAACTTAGAGCCGGACTTGAAAAAATTTTTCCACAACTTGAAATTTCGGTGAATGCTTTTTTTGTTCCCGAAAAAATTGACGTGAACGCTGTTCTAAACTACTTCCAAGAACATCAAAATTTCATTATGGATTTATATTCCGAAGGTTCTAAAAATGTTTTTAGAATTGGATATTTTACTCATCATGCTAAGGGGCGAGTTTCTTCTAAGTCAGAAAATAGTAGTACTGAAACTGAAATGAATATCGATCCCGGTTTTTTAAGTTCAATAAAAGCCATTTTTAAACCAAAGGTTCAAATCAACAAATGGTATTTGGATTGGCAGCTGGATGCAATTTATAGAAAAGCTAAATATGGCCAGACCATCATGTTACCGGTGCCTGATTAAAATTTATTTAGACATTGAATCGGAAAAGCAAAATATCGCCGTCTTTAACTTCGTACTCTTTACCTTCCGATTTATATTTACCAGCGTCTCTCACTGCTTGCTCAGACTTTAACTCAAATAAATCGCTGCAGTGGTAAGTCTCTGCACGAATAAATCCTCTTTCAAAATCAGAGTGAATGACACCAGCCGCTTGTGGGGCCAGCATACCGGCTTTAATCGTCCATGCACGAACTTCTTTTTTTCCAGCTGTAAAGTAAGTGCGAAGATTTAAAAGCTTGTAAGATTCTCTAATGACTAAATTAAGTCCTGGTTCTGATAATCCTAGGTCTTCTAGAAACGAAATTTGTTCTTCGGGCTCAAGTTGTGAAACTTCAGCTTCAATAGCGCTCGAAATAATCAGTGCTTTATTATTTTCTTTGGCCGCAAATTCAGAAACGGTTTTGGTCATTTCGTTTCCGTCTTTGGCGTGCTGTTCAAGAACGTTACAAATGTAAAGAACGGGCTTAACTGATATTAAATGTAATTCTTTAACAAGTTTTCTATGATCTTCGCTTTCGATTTTAAAATATCTAGCACTTTTCCCTTCGGCTAAAAGATCGTAAATCCCTTTAACCACATCGTATTCCATTTTTTGTTTTGGATCTTTAGATGTTTTCGAGATCTTCTCGATTTTTTTAAGACGCTTTTCCATAGAATCCAAATCTGCAAGGATCAACTCCATAGTGATGACTTCGATGTCACGGATTGGATCCACACTTCCAGAAACGTGGACTACGTTTTCATCTTCGAAACATCTGACTACATGTAGGATTGCATCAGTTTCGCGGATGTTGGCTAAAAATTGGTTACCAAGTCCTTCACCTTTTGAAGCTCCTTTAACTAATCCTGCAATATCAACAAACTCCATTGAGGTAGGAATCTTTTTTTCGGGAACAATAAATTTTGTGATTAGTTCTAAGCGTTCATCGGGAACAGCTACAACTCCAACGTTAGGATCAATTGTGCAAAAAGGGTAATTGGCAGATTCTGCGCCAGCTTTTGTGATGGCGTTAAATAATGTACTTTTACCGACGTTGGGTAATCCTACGATTCCTACCTGAAGTGCCATGTTGTCTCCTAAAAAATATTACTTTAAATAATTCAAATTATAAATGCACTTCTGATCGATTATTGAACTGATCATCTACAAGATCAATTAACGTCAGTCGGAAAATAACCTAACTTTTTATTAAACTGATTCGCAGCTTTGTCACGACCAAGCTCAATAAAAGCCTTGATACTTTTGGTGGAATGCTCAAACAAATCATTGAATTTACTTTGCTCATCAGCATCAAAGTTCATCAACACAAATCTATCCACTGGAATTGGTCCCATCTCGGCCCGAATTCCAACTTTAAGTCGGCTGTAAGCTGCGCCAAGCTTTTCATGAATGTTTTTGATTCCATTATGACCCCCAGGGCTTCGATCATAAAAAAATCTAAAGGCCCCAAAGGGAATGTCTAAATCATCTTGAACTACCAGAAGGTCATCTTTTTTAACTTTGTAAAAAGTCATTAAAGCTTGAACCGACTCGCCAGATAAATTCATAAATGTCTGGGGTTTTACAATCAGTATCGTGTGACCTAAAAATTCTGTTTTAGCTACTAAGGCTTTTTTTTCGTCCTTGTAGTTGATTTGACCCGCAATCGATTTTAGAAATTCATCGACGACAAGAAAGCCAACATTGTGCCTTGTCATTTCGTACTTTTGCCCCGGATTACCAAGGCCAGCGATTAAAAAAGTTCTAGATTCCATGTGTAGTAACGCTTTTACTCTTCGTCAAAAAGACTACTAACAGAGTCATTTCCATAAATTCTTTGGATCGCATCCGCAACGACACTTGCAACCGATATCACTTTTATTTTTTT
>JANODG010000203.1:0-2349 GCA_031412575.1 Bdellovibrionales bacterium | reverse complement strand
GTCCGTCCGTCCGTTTTTGCCCTGTGAGTGATTTTATAGGAATTTTACTAATAAAATATTTCGGACGGACGGACAAACCACCCCTTATATATATTTGTCCGTCCGTCCTTAAATGGGTACGGACGGAAACATAAAAAAATACAAAAAAATTAAAACTTAATTTCCAAGTTTGAGCTATCGTAAAAATATACCTGTCTGTCCGTTCCATTTTGTTTTTCTGTTTCAGTTCTTAATAATCTAAAATCAATAATATCTTTAAACGCTCTATCTCTTTTTGTTCTAATGGAATCAACTTTTAAGTTTTTATTCTTAGGATTAGTTTTTAGATATATGCCAATTTGATTTTTTAAAATATCAGTTGGCAAACCTTGCCCTTTATGATTTTTAAAACAGTTTTCGAGTAATTCAATTAAATCATTTCTTTTACTTAAATCTTTGTCCTCTGCAATTTGCTTGATACTTTCCACTGTTTCTGCATCACATGAAACAGGTTTTCCATTATCATTAAATTGCCAATAGATAGGCTCTATTCGCTTTGAACCTCTGAAATAGGTAGATTTAATTGAATGTACTTTTTTATCGTCTTCATAAGAAATAGAAATAGCCCCCTGACATTTTCGGGCGGCTTCACTTCCAATATGACCTCTCATTTTACCATTACCATTGCCACTATTTTCATGGATTAAACAGACAATACAAGTATCATTTACAGAACTCATTTTCATTAAATATCTGATAATTTCATTACCTGCTGTTTCATCGTTGGCACTTGGTAAAAAGTCCGTAACGCCATCAATTATCCATAAATAAGCATCGTCATAATGGTAAAATAGACTTTTCAAATAGTCCATGTTTTCAGAATGACTACACTCTCTCAAATTCAAGGCAATAAAGTTTTCTGGTTGTTTTTCAAGTCCTGCAATATCAAGTATTGAGGAAATCATTTTTTGAGTGTCAGCGGGGTTTTGTTCAGTATCTAAGTAAATGACTTTTCTACCTTGACAATATTCTGACCGTATAGAAATAGTATCATGCTCAGGAGGGATAAAAGGCATTAAAGCCGTAGCAATCATAAATCTTGTAATGGTTGATTTTCCTGCTTTGGGTAATCCTGACGTAAACGAAATATCACCATTAACAGCAAAAACAGCTTCACCTATCTTTATTACAGGCTTCATTTCCTTATACTGATTAGATAGTGTTACTCCAAGTTTTTTGATAGCTTCTAAATCATATTTTACCTTCAATTTTTCATCATTATTTTTTAATGATTCTTCTTGATTTTTTGGTATCATTCTTGTAATTTTGCTCCTGTTCAAGAAGCATTTAAAAAATTAATTTTTAGCCGTTGTGTTGTCGCACAATGGCTTTTTTTGTGGGCAAATTCTAAAAAATAAATTCCGTTGTGAGGTCAATAAAATGACTCCACAACGGAATTTAGTTTTAACGGAAATCTTTGGGGAATAAGTTTTCTACTTGCGAACGTAAAACATACGTTTTACGTGATTTAGGGGTAAGTCGGAAAATCGTCAAAACATCATCAGTAATTAATTTATAAAATTTACCTTTGGAAATTTTAAGAATGAAACAAACTTCAACAGGGGTAAGATAATCACCTACGGGAATTGGGGAAGATTTTGGAAGTTGGCGTTTAATATCTGCCAAACTTGCAAGTACAAACTTTTCAAAATCTGTACTGGGTGTGAATTGTATTATTGCTCTTTGCATACTCTGAAAACCATTAAAGTTTAATTGAATACACAATAATACAAAAATGTTTTAATTAATTATAACATAATTTATTAATTCAAACATTTTTGTAATAAAAAAGCCCTAAATGATTATATTAGGGCTTTTTGGCACAAAACTTCGTTAAGCAAGGTTGTATATTTACATTATTAAACTGTATCTATCAATATGTTTTTTGAATAATTTATTTATATCATTAACTATATCATTGACAACCTGAGTATTTAAAAAAATTCCCTTAAAATATTCACTAAATTGTTGTTGCGTATAATCGTAAATGGTTGGAGTCAATGTAAATGGTTCTACATAAAATAATTCATTCCCTTTCTCATATATGAAATTTGTTCTATTAGTGATTTCAGTTTCTTTGATACGTTCAGTATAAATATCAAATAACCAAATTTGAGAGGGGTATTTTTCCTTTAAAATAATCAATTCTGGCTCCGTTTTTAATCTAAATTCTAAGTTAACTAACGGTGAGGATTTAAAGGTAATAGGGAACTTTATTAAATCTTTATTATTCATCTTCAAGGATAATTCGAGCCTTGAGGACCATATATCTATTAACGTTTGCTGGATTTCTTGGTTTAAACACCAACT
>JANODG010000202.1:0-4560 GCA_031412575.1 Bdellovibrionales bacterium | reverse complement strand
TAATTTGAATTAAATCAATCTAAAAGGTTGGTCGGTGTGCCAGCCTTTCTTTTTGTCCAAATACTTATGAGACAACCTTAAGCACTTACGAGACAAAAGGGACTTTAGACACAAAGCCAAGATTTTTAATCTCTTTTGACTGCATTACTTGGTAAAATAGGTTCGTGTAAACTTCTATAAAAGTTTGCTTGATTTTCTAAAGATTCGATTTTCCCTTTTAGTCCTGATATTTTCACTTCTTTTTGTTCAAGTTCTTCCACTCGCTCTCTATCAAGTTGAAATACGGAGCGAATAATATTTGTTATAAAAATAACACCTAAAGTTATTGAAAGCATACCTGCGATAGCTTTTAGATTTTTAGGCATATCATCACGACTAAATACTTCATAGTAAGCATAAAGTATTCCAGTAGCAATAAGTGTGATTAGTGGAAAAATTAGTGTTTGAGTTACAAGCATTTTCCAAGAATTAAAAAGTATCTGTATGATAAATTTCCGTGAATAATCAGCCATATGTTTGAAAATAGCTTTTAGTTTGTCTCGGTCATTTTCCATAACGAAAGAATAAACCGATAACAATCTAAAGCCAAATAAAATCTACTCTTTAAAATTAAAAAGCCTATCTAAATTAGATAGGCTTTCTCTTCTTTCCTAAACTCTTTTCCTCGCTCGGAATTATGTCAGGTAGTTCTATATCATCATCTACTAAAACTTCTAAGAAAATGTTAGCGACATTTGAGTAAGCGTAAAGAACAAGCAAAGGCGGTTCTCTTTCGTCTAGCTCGTAGCCAGAAATACTAGCGCGATTTAATGAGCTATCCTGTAATCCTAGACGAATCAGCATACCGCCTTGAGAAAGCTCTAGTTTTTCTCTAATCGTTTTCAGTTTTTCGGCTAATCTCAAAGGCTTTTGTCTGGAGGCTCTACCCATTACAAAAGCATTTTGCATTTGTTAAAGAAGGAGTTTCCTCACGATTTTATTGAAACTATCACTAAATAGTGCTAAATTCCATACTGTTATGGAATTTATTAAGAGTTTCCTAAAATGGTTATTAGCTTTCTCCGTAATAATTTTTGTGTTTATTATTTACGCGGAATGGTCACTAGAAGAAAAGAAAGAAAACGAAAAAGCTTACTATCTCGAAACAAAAGACGAAAGAAAACGCGAAGCTGTCGTTGAAACCTTAAACCAAAAATTCGACTTGAGTAACAAACCTCGCACTCCCTACCAAGGGGCTAATGGCATTGAATTTGACTGCAAGTTCCGATTTCGTCTAGGACGCAAAGATAACAAAATAACCTTGATTGCTAGATTTTGTGAATCTACTTCTGAATATACAAAAAGTCTAAGACTGAGAGAGGTCTTAACTCCTGAAAATCTCGCGTTAATCAAAAATGCTGGATTTGAACAAGTCGTACTCTACGATAGAATGGAAAGTAACTTAGTAAGCACTTTTTACATTGAACAGAACTAGACTTTTAATTTGCTTTAATTCTATTTCATTGCTATAAAATTTAGACAAAATAAAAGGGGAAAGAATTATGCCAACTGAAGATACTTATCCTGAAATTACCTATGATTGTGATAAGGAAGAATGCCAACATAGAGTTATTTTTACGATTGAAATAACAGAGTTTAGTAATGATTTGGAAGTTTATCATAAAACATTTCAAAAAATTGAAAAGTTTGTAGGAAAATGCCAAGTTGCTAATGAAGCCACGATACCGAATCGTCCGACATATCAGGAATGGAGTCAGTGTCCGTTTTATCAGGAAATGAAGCGTCTCTATAGTTAGAGTTATTGTCTCCGTCCCAATAACCGACCATAATCTTTACAGGTTCAACGATAGAATAGGAATTGTTAAAATCTGTAATCGGTATATTAATGAGACGTTTCCAAAATGTCTTTCCTGTCTTTTTGTCTTGACAATATAAGTAGATATAAACACATTTTGTTCCGTCAGGCATTGCTTCTGACTTTAAATATAATCGTTCCATTTTAATTCACTCCTTTGATTCTTAGAATCATTTAAAATAAAAAGTGCCTAGCCAATTAAGCTTAGGCACTCGTCCAATAATTAATTTTTATATCTTAAAAAACTTCTTTCTATGAAATGAAGTAGTTTGATAAGATTATAGATATGGGAAACGAAACTTTAGAAGAAAAAGCCAAACGCTTGGCTGATATAACTATTGAGAATGAGGGAGGTCAGACTCACTTTTATCCAAATGACGAGCCTTCACCAGAATTGCAGCAATTAATTGTAGAGATTCTAAATGAACGCGGCTACAAAGCTCAGTTTTACCGATACTCAAATGAGCCTTTAAGTATTATGTTGTCTAAAAATCAAGATTACGAGCAAGATGAATCAAACAGCACAGATGGTTGGTAAATAGTCGAGTCAACTGTCACTATCCTACTTCACTTCCTTATCGTCTTTGGATGTTACTTTACGACTAACTTTCTGAAAATCTAATTACAATTTATTAATTGCTTTTAACATTAAGTAAAACTCTTTAGTTTATTACTGCCAAAACTCAGGCTTAATATCCAGCTCGCACATTGATTGAATTAAAACGCAGATGTTATGAGCTAAGATTTTCGAGAGAGCTTCGTTAGTCTGTGCTGTCCTTGTCTTACTTCTCAAGTTAGCACCGAACTTTGCTTTAATCATCGAGAATGTTGTTTCAACATTTGAACGCTTATGATAATGCTCTAAGAATTTATCTTGATTTAATGCGTAATAGTGAAACAATTTATTCCAAAGATGACTTCCGTTTTTATCTGAAATTTTGCTATTCGATTTCCAAGCAATATATGGAATTGCATCGCTATTAATAACTGTTTGTAAATTGCGTCTCGATAAATACGCTTTATCTGCCGACACTTCTTCCATTTGAAAATTCTGAACGGTATCTTTAACCAAAGTTTCAAATTGATTTGAATCGTGTTCGTATTTTTCAGTTACCTCTACTGCTGTCACGATGTTTGTCAGTGTGCCTGTGCAGATATGAATCTTTAACCAATCGCGCTTTTCAATCAGGCGCGGTTCAGTAAACTTAGCGTGAAGCCAAGTAAAGCCTTGCGACATTGAAAGTCCAGATGCGTCAATCGCAAAACTCTTTTCAATTTCTGAAAGCGGCAAACTGCTTTCTTCGATCATCATTTTCAAATATGCTGTAACCTTTTCATCAGCAAATGAACGCGCAATACTTGCGTGATTTGGTGTTGAGGTAATAAAGCCTTTCGCTTTTGCTTCCTCAAGGTCTGTGTTAAAGCGTCTTAGTGAAAAGGTGCTGTAAACCTTGAACACACAAGCAAAGAGCATATCCTCAAGAGGTAAGCGCGGTCTGCCTTTCCATTGAGCAGGTTCGCCAATACCATTGCAAAGTTCTGTTAATAATATTTGAAATTCAGCTTTTTCAGTTCTCTGTGCTTTGTTGTACGCTGACCAGATTTGCTTGTAAGTTTTACGTTTCGGAACAATCTTTGTAATTTGAGTTTTATCTTTAATGTCTTTTAAGAAAGATTGTTCAAAGACAAACTCAACAGCAAAGATGTGTTTGCATTTCTGGCGGCGAATCTCAAAGTCTGGACAAGTGCATTTCTGAGGTTCTAACGAAACTTCATATCGTCCACTTTTGCCTGAACTTGACGGAACAAGCCAAATATCATTTTCTTTTTTGATTGTGAATCTAGAGGCAATATCAATGCCTTTAAGCTCACGAACGTTCAATTCACTCATTGTGTTTACTCCCTTGATATTCACAGGTGATTTATCGCACAATAAAGTTTCAGCCAACGTGTGCGATAACACACTGTGGTTAAACTGGCACTGCTCGTTGTTAGCGCAACTGGCGGTGCTTTTTTCTGTAATAGTTTCCTTAAAGAAACCTTTATGTTTTCTGATTTTTGTGGAAGAAATAAATTCGCGTAATTCTTTAAATGTGTCCGAAGTATAACCAATAACCATATAGGTATAAATAGATGTTATACTTTCTTAAAAGGTTTAAATAAATTTTATTATTTTATTTTGCAAAATAAATTTCTTGCTTTAGTTTCACAATTAGTGCTATATTTTCCAACTATGGAATATACTGTTGGAAAAACACCTGGAAAAGGTGAATACTGTTGCACTGACTGTGATTGGAAAGTTACTCTTAATGATGAAACCGACAAACTACCACCTTGTGGAAGTTGCGGAAAGGGTCAAGAAACCATTTACAAGAAGTGCTAACAAGGATTACCTGTAGTCCAACGATATAGACTGTGTTTATATCCTCTTTGCTTACATCTGCCAAAACACAAAATGATAATTGGTAGGTGTATGGTAATTGAAGGGTCGGTGTGGTCTATGTGAAATCCAAGACTTAGCCAGTAATTCTCAAAACTTATTTGTATATCCCACGCTCTTGCTATCGCCATATTTATTCTCCATTTTAAAAGTAAAAAACCTTAGAACTTTCTAAGGCTAAAGTTGAATTTTGTTTGTTGTCTCAAAAAGAGATTTTCTGTCTCAAAAGTAGGCTAAAAATGGCTGTTTAGAGACAAAGCCTGTT
>JANODG010000201.1:0-33356 GCA_031412575.1 Bdellovibrionales bacterium | reverse complement strand
GGCTTTTCCGCCACCGAGGTTTAAACCTGCAGCCGAAGCTTTATAAGTCATGCCGGCAGACAATCTTAGGACATCCACTAAAGCTTCTTGGTCGTTTTTATAAGGCCACATGCGAGTTCCGCCTAATGCAGGACCTAAGGTCGTATTATGAATAGCAATGATGGCGCGAAGGCCTACGTCCTTATTCGTACAGAAAAGTACTTTTTCATGGCTTCCATTGGCTTCGATCAAATCAAAAGTCATAACTGCTCCCTAGTGTTTAGCCCAAGGTTTGGTGTGCGTAAGTCACCTGTAACTTAACCTTAAAAGTGCGGACTCTTTTTAGTTTAAAAAGATAATTTGTACGTAAAATGAATAAGATGCAAGTTTTTGGGCTTTTAGTCTTAAAGATTGGCCAGAGTGTACCGAAAAGAGACTATGTTAAAAATCAAAAAAATAGCGATAATTAACTGTCTTTTTCTAAGCAGTTTCTTTCTAAATCCTTTCGGGGCTTCGAATTTTGATTTGATGGGAAGGACTGCTTCTGCGCAGCAAATGGTATTTGGCGAACCAAGTGACACGTATGGAGCGCGATGTTCACGTTGTCGTGGATTTTTTGGGCAAGGCTTTTGCCAAAAGGTATGCTGCGAGTCATGCGTGGATAAAGATACTTCTTCTGGCGGAGATGGATCATCTTGCCAAAGTTCAATATGTGGCGAAGTTCATGCGCCCACTCAAGCCGAGTTAAATCGTATTCAAGAGTGTATGGATTCAAACTACTCCATGCCTGGTTGTAATGGCATGCGCGAGTACTTATCCGAGGAAGAAGACACTCAAAATCTTCGAGATAACCAAAGACGTGCTGAATCCTGTGATAGAGCAGTGGCTTTTACCGCCAGAGATTGCACTCTTTCAAAGTTAGATCAGGGAACTTCAGGAAGTTTATTTAACACCGCTAAACAAATAACAAATGTAAATTCATGCGATGCTTTAAAAGGAGTAGGATTTGATCTAAACAAATCGATGATAGCATTAGGTGACCCTGTGATAGCTTGTCAGGATAATCATAATGATTGCAAAAGATTTTGTTTCGATGAAAACACCGTTCAAAATGGGAGCGCAACCTCGTTTGATGACCCGGAAGATCAGCAGAATTACGAAAGTATTTGTTCTCCAAAATACGAAGCCATGCTGAGAGAGGCAAATAAGAGAAAACAAGTTATTTATAATGCACAAGAAAAAAAAGATGAGTGCCAAAGTCCAGACGAAGATTTCAACGACCCATCGCCATTGCCAAGAACTACAAGCCCAACCGCCACGCCCAACAATCCTAACTCACCAGCAAATAATCCTGAAGTGGCTTTGAACCGATTGAACCAATTGTCCTCACTCGTTCAGCCGTTTATTACCCCGCAAAACACTTCGAATTATAATCCCGGATTGTACTCTAACGGCGAAGTGGCTAATGACAATCTGTATAGCAACGGCCAGGGTAGCTCTTTATCCTACGAGGAAAAGTACGGTCCTCAGTACCAAGGTTACGATCCTGACAGCAGTGATGATTATGGCTACATTGAAAACACAGAATTTGATAAACCTGACAGTCTTAAGGCTTCTGCAGCAACTAACGCACAAAATCCTAACCGACCCGGCCAAATGGGCGGTGGAAATTTTGGCGGCCCTATCATGGGTGGAAGTGGCGGCAGTTCTGGAAATGGATCTAACCCTTCATCAAAAGCTGGAGGCAAAGGTCGAAAGGTTTTAAAAGATAAAAGTATGTTTGGTAAAATTACGGGCTCGACTGGTGGTTCTGGCTTAGTCGAAGCAGGGTCGAAAAAAGATTCGAAAGCAAAAAATAGATTTTCTTCAAATTCAAAAAAAGGTTCAAAAGGTAACGGGTTCAATGCATCCAAATACCACGCGCAGATCATGGCCTCCTACAACAGAGGTCAAGATTCCAGAGCCCAAGTACTAGCTCAAAGGCGCGCGGCTGGTCTTAAAGTCGAAACCTTCGATGAAAAAAGAAAGAAAGGGTATTTAGATTGGCACCATCAGCACAAATTGCATCCTGAAACCATATCCTTATTTATGCAGGCGAGGATTTGCTACAATGCTAAATTCAGAAGTGATTTTACAGAATCCTGTGAATTTAAATAGCCAATCTGAAAACTAAAAAGGCACTTAAAACTGACACTAAAACAGAAAGCATAATCACGATCTTTTTTAAGTCTTGGTTCATTTTTGAAATCTTCAAATTTTCTGCTTTCATTTGATTCACTTCCATTTGCACATCAAAAACGATGGATTTATGTAGACCAATTCGGTCTTCGATTTTTCGACTTAAAGCTTCAACCTTATTTTCCTTTTCATAAGATAAAGACCTTACGATGGGGTGAGCTTCCGGATACTTTTCCATAATCGCTAAACACCACTGTAAAGACCTATAAATATATGCCGGGGCATCGCTCCCCTCTTTGGACCATCTTGTCCATGACGACGGATCAACTAATAAAAGCTTACAAATTTTTCGACGACTCAAACCTAAGGTTTTTCTAATCGTTTCGATGTCACCAATCTCTTGAATAACTTGTTTTCGTTCTTCAGAATACGGTCCTAGGTATGCATTTTCTGTGGATTCCACGGCTTCACCCCTTCTTTATTATTTCGTAAATCAATATATTGTTGTTATATTCAATATTATTAATTGAAATAATCAAGATTAAAAGTCCAGAAATTTGGTAGGTGGCTAAGTATTTGAAATTATTGGATTTATTTCATGTTCATAGCTGTATATGCGTAATTCGAAAATAAACTATAGCTTATAGTTATAAGCTATAGTGTTAAGTATATGAATTTACTATTTTAATTTAGTACAAGAACAATGTAGGAGTGTGTCTAAGTCTTTGGTCTGTGTCTATTGTCAAAAAATGAGTTTCACTCGGCTGATCTTTTTTATGGCTTTAGGAGTTCATACTTAAAAAAGAGTGCACTCGATTTTTTCAAATGTTCCATCTTCTTTTTCAGTCTTTCCAGCCCTAAATTTTTTAGGAATTTTAAAATCAGCCATAAACTTTTCTGTTGATTCCACTATTAATGTTTCTTCAAATCCAGAAACCTCGTTTATTATTGTTCTTACTTTTACAGTACGGTCGTCTAAGGAAATGGTGACTCTATAATCAGTGGAATCGAAGTCTAATGAGCCTAATCCAGAATTGAAATCCAGACCATAGGCAGCAAGCTTAGTGATCTTAGCCACAGTAAACGTCTTTGAACTCAACTCTGATTTCCCATCGTTTTCGGTAAAATCTACGGCCTCTGTATGACGACTAACTCTGCAATTTAAAGTCCTTTCGAAAGCAAAAGCATTAAAGCTCAGCATTAAAGCTCAGCATTAAAATCATAGCGATCAAAGTTCTTTTCATGTTTCATCCTTTTACAAAACGTTTTTACTTCAACCCTTTTGTGTGCAAACAGAGGGCCTGGTTTTTAAGTCCTTTTTTTCATTTTAGAGAAGATATACTGAAAACAAAGTTTACAGAGTGCCCTTATTTGCTTTGAATCTTGATGTTGGGTTCAGATCATTTAAGATAAAAATTGATGGCTAATGTAGAAAACAAAAAAACTCGATCCAAACTCTACTCTTTAAACAAGAATAAATACCTTTTGGATTTTGAGTTTGAAAAACTAAATCAGATTTTAACTAGTTTTGAAGATAGGGATTTAAGAAATGTCCTCCTTCTTAGATTAGCTTTAAACACCGGGGCAAGGGCTACAGAGCTTCTAAATATTAAGGTCAATGATGTCGACCAAAAATCAAAATCGGTCGTTATCTACGGTATTAAGGGCAGCAATGACCGTGAAATTCCGCTCGAAAATAAGCTTTTTCAAACCCTTCAAAAATACATTCAAAATGAGAAACTAAGTTTGAAACTAGAAGGTTCAAGTCAGCCCGTCTTTAATATCTCGTATCCAAGGCTTGTGCAGATTTGGCTTAATTACCGACCAGTTCAAAAATCCTTTCACGCTTTAAGACACACGTTCGCCATCAGGCTTTATAAGAAAACTCGGGATATACGCCTTCTTCAGTTTGCTTTAGGTCACCGAAATATTGCGAACACCATGATTTATGCTGATTATGTCTATTCTCAAGAAGAGCTAAGGAAATTAATTCTTTGAACTTAAACGCTAGGTCTCGTTGATATTTCATCGGGAGTCGATTCGATTAAAAATTGATTTAGTAACCGTGTCTTAATTGTGCAACATTTTGAGACAATTAAAATAAAGTTTATTTATGCTAAGATTTCGCAACTATAGCTTCCAATTAGGTTGTTTCAGATGTTTGGTTTAGCCTAATTTAAGTACCACCTATAGCCTTAAAAGAAAGATACCGAAATATAATAGACTAAAGTTTAGTTCTGTAACCTTAACTTAAGTGGTGGGTATGAAAATCACGGTTTCAAATAAGGGTTTTAGTATAATTGAGATGTCGATTTCGGCTGCAATCATGTCTGCTGTTGCACTAGGTGTTTCAACGTTAATTGGCCATCAATCTAATAGTATCAGTTATATGGAAGACCGCTTATCTCATCAAATGTTTAAAAAAGAAATTAACGAACTGCTCGACCAACCTGAAATCTGTAAAAATTCCCTTCAAGGACTCAGAGCTCCCGCATTAGGTCTTACACTTGGCAGTGGCATTAGCATAAATGATAAAAATGGGGATGCTATTTATAATACTGGTGCTAAAAATATTGTTGATGGCATAAAGATTGTGAGTATAAACCTTACGAATCTTGATTTAGACAATGTGGCCACGCTTGGTAATGGATTGCTTCAGATCCGAGTTGAACGAAACGATAAATCTAAGATGGCTATGCAAGTTATAGAGAAAAGAGTACCGCTTATAGTCGACGCTGTTACCAGAGCGATTCTTGACTGCCCAGCTGCTGGAGGTGCCTCTGGCTTAGGAGTTGATCAAACGTGGCAAGACTTAACTGCTTCAAGATCAAACAATGTGGTTTATCAAAACACTACTGGAAAGCCGATCATGCTTTCCTTAGCATTTCGTGATGGTGGACAACTTGAAGTTTCTCAAAATGGAGTGACTGGATGGATAGTCATCTCCGACCAAAATTATAGACCCGCATACACTCAATCTTTAATTCCACCGAATCAATACTACAGAGCAACGGGTAGAAGAAACGGACAATGGATTGAACTTCGTTAAATTTTAAAAAATGATTGATCCTACCCAATAATTTAATAAACAGATTTCACCGAAGAAATTAAATAAAGCTGATTCTAATCAAGCACTATAGTTGAATTTAATAAGTCTGCCCGTTTAGCATCGCTATCGCAGCTAATAGGGTTTATAAAAATCTTTTAATTTTAAAATTATTGCTCAAAAATATGATTATCTTTATTTTGAGGCCAAATTAAGCTACAAGTTTCGAATGTCTAAACTAAGATTAATCCACTTAAACGAAATTTCTGATACTAAAAAATCTTTTGAATTCGATGATTTGGAAGCCCTTGGCGGCCAATCCAAAGAATTTGGGTTAAAGAAGTTCTCCTTAAAATTTTCAATCCAAGATGCCGGTGACGGTTATTATGTCTCTGGTGACCTTGAAATTATACGTGAATACCCTTGTACACTTTGCAGCTTTGAAGCTGACTTGGGCCAAAAAATTAAGTTCGACGAGTTTCTTCGCGTGGATTCAAGCTTTGATGCAGATTCTGAAGTTGTTGCCAAAAGTGACGAGTCTGAATCTTTAGTCATCAAGTCCCCTGTCTGGGACCTTTTAGAATTCGTTCGCGAGACTATAAATTTAGAAGAACCCACTCAATTTTACCCTAAGGGTCAAGACTGCAAAGTGAAGTGTCCAAACTACGTAGAACTTGTGTCTAAAGGCATTTTGATCAGTTCCGACGAAAAAAAACCAGTATCTGCTTTCGATCAACTAAAGAATTATCAATTCAAAGGTTGATTTTTTGTCTAAAGCCTGTGAAAACAATGGCTTCGATTTAGTTAGAGCTATTTAACTCTCGCTAAATTAAAAATTTTTTGGAGGATCATTAGTATGGCAATGCCTAAAAGTAAAATTTCTCGTTCAAGACGTGGCATGAGAAGATCTCACGATTCATTAAAGTCGCCTACAGTTCACAAATGTAAAAACTGTGATTCTCACTACAAACCTCACCACTTGTGTCTTTCTTGCGGTTACTACAACGGTAAAGAAGTCGTCGCTGCTGAATTATAAAAATTCCCTAAGTAATTTCAATTATTTAAGGGGGATCTCATGTTTAAAACACAAATCAAGGGCATAGGTTCATACTTACCCGAAAAGCTTCTGACCAATAAAGATCTTGAAACTATGGTAGATACCACAGACGAATGGATTTTTGCTAGAACCGGTATTTCTCAACGTCACGTGGCTGACAAATCGCAAAACACAAGTGATTTAGGTCTGATTGCTGCCCAACGTGCTTTAGAACACGCAGGGCTGACTGCAAAAGATATTGATTTTATCTTCTTTGCTACAACTTCTCCAGATCAAATGATGCCTACAACCGCATGTGTATTGCAGCAAAAGTTAGGTGCCGAGTGCGGAGCTTTAGACATCACGGCCGCGTGTTCTGGTTTTTTATATGGGCTTTCGATTTCTGATCAAATGATTAAAACAGGCGCTTATAAAAATATTCTTGTTATAGGTGCCGAAGTTCTAAGCCGCTTTGTGGACTATTCAGATCGCGGAACTTGTATTTTATTTGGTGACGGTGCTGGCGCGGCTATTGTTTCAAGGGCGCCCGAAGGGTCTACTTCTGAAATTTTAGGTCATAAACTGAGCGCCGATGGAAGCTTAGGTGATTTACTTTATTTACCTGCCGGCGGCTCTGCAATGCCAGCTTCAATAGAGACGGTCCAAGAAAAACTTCACTATGTGAAAATGAATGGTCGAGAGATTTTTAAAAGTGCTGTGCGGACGATGTCGCAATGTTCTAAGGATGTTTTAGAAGCTACCAAAACTGATCCGAAAGATATTGATTGGCTTGTGCCCCATCAGGCAAACACTCGCATTATAGAGGCTGTAGCTAAACATTTTGATATCAGCATGGATAAGGTAATTATTGATATTGAAAACATGGGTAATACTTCGGCAGCTACAATCCCCTGCGCCATGACGACGGCCATCGGTTTGAAACAAATTAAACGCGGAGATCTTGTTATGCTCACAGCCTTTGGCGGTGGTTTAACAAGCGGTAGCGTTTTATTGAGGTACTAAGCTATGTCTGCAGCTATGTCTGAAACTAAAGTCGCTTTTGTCTATCCAGGCCAAGGCAGTCAGTTTGTAGGAATGGGACAATTTCTTTTCGAGAATTTCACAAAATCTCGCCAAGTTCTAGAATTAGCGTCTGATGCTATTTCTTTCGATTTAAAAAAATTATGTTTTGATGGTCCTGAATCAGAATTAATGAAGACCGAAAACACGCAGCCCGCTATTGTGGCTGTGTCAGCTATGGCTCATAAAGTTTTAACTGAAGACTTAGGTGTAAAACCTTTGGTGGCCATGGGTCATTCTGTGGGTGAATACAATGCTGTTCTTGGGGCAGGATGTATTTCTACAGAAGACGCAGTCAAAGCTGTTCGTCACCGTGGAAAATCGATGCAAGAGGCTGTGCCTTTTGGATTAGGCGGTATGGCGGCCTTTATGGGTCCCGAACCCGAAGACGTGATCGAGATTTGTGCGTGGGTTACTAAAAACTCAAATATGGGTGTCCTTGAAGCTGCGAACTTTAATGCTCCGGGGCAGATCGTGGTCAGTGGGCACGCGCAAGCGATCACTTGGCTTGAAAAAAACTTAGATAAATTTCCTTGGAAAAGTACGCCTAAGCGCACAAAAATAATCCCCCTCAAAGTATCAGCCCCTTTCCATTGTTCGCTGATGAAGCCGGCTCAAGAAAAAATGGCACAGTTTTTTGAAACTGTGTCCTTTTCAAACCCGAAACATAAAGTGATTCAAAACGTAAACGCAGATTTTAGTGAACGGACCGAAGACATTCGATCTCGATTGATCTCTCAGGTGAGTCAGCCTGTGCGTTGGATTGAAAGTGTCATGAAATTAAAAGAAATGAATGTGACTGACATGATTGAGGTCGGTTCTGGACAAGTTTTGAAAGGTCTAAATAAAAAAATATGGCCCGAGTTTCAATCCATGCTTTCTATGAATAACATGGAAGACATTAAGGCGATTGAAGTTCGATTTAAAAGTTAATGGCGACGCTTTAAAAACTAAGCTTTAAAAACTAAAAATAGTTTTCTAAATTAATGAAAAAAGTTTACTTTAAAATGAGATTAAAAATTAGTTATAGCGATTTTGAATAAATAAACTGACTGGCGGATTGAGACGATGAACATAAAAGATAAAAACATTTTTATTACCGGATCAAGTCGTGGAATAGGTGCAGGAATTGCCAACCTACTAGCTTCAAAAGGGGCCAGAGTTACAATCACTTATGGAAAATCCAAAGACCAAGCTGAAAAAGTTTTCAACGCTTTGGCGGGCGACGGACATTTGCTTTTACCTTTAGACATCAATAGCGAAGAGTCCGTAAAAGAAGCCACTGACATTGCGATCAAAGAATGGAATGGCAAAATCGATGGGCTTGTGAACAATGCCGGAATCACTCGCGACCAGCTTTTACTAAGAATGAAAAAAGAAGATTTTGATGACGTTTATTCGACTAATTTACGTGGATCTTTCTTCACCACAAAAATGCTTTTAAAACCGATGATGAAAGCTAGATCTGGTTCGATAGTAAATATCTCTAGCGTTGTTGGAAGTATGGGCAATCCAGGTCAATCAAACTACTCGGCAACAAAGGCAGGCCTTGAAGCTTTTTCGAGATCAATTGCAAAAGAAATAGGCTCTAGAGGGATTCGAGTGAACGCTCTTGCTCCAGGTTTTATTCAGACTGAAATGACAGACGACTTGTCTGGAGCGCAAAAGGAAGCCTTGATAAAAGATTTACCTTTGGGCAGATTGGGCACAGTGGATGATATAGCCGAAGCGGTGGCATTTTTATTAAGCGACGCTTCCTCTTATATCACTGGACACACACTTCACGTTAATGGTGGAATGTTCATGAATTAATGTTTTTAGGTTAAGATTAGTAGGTTAAAATTTTTAGGTTAAGATTTATTAGGTTAAGATTTATGTTCAATTTGAAAGGATTGGAAATGATCAGCCGGAAAGAATTTAGATAAAAAATTTAAGCCATTAGTTTTAAATTTAGATTTTAGATTTTTAATTTGAAAAAAAAATAATATAAACAGGAGAACGAAAAATGTTAGAAACAAATAATGGAGGAGTTATGTCATTGGATCCTAAGATCAAAAAAATCATTGAAGATCAGTTAGGTGTTGAAGGCGATAAAGTGACACCAAATGCATCTTTTATTGATGATTTAGGCGCTGACAGTCTTGATATCGTTGAATTAGTTATGGCTATGGAAGAAGAATTCGACATGGAAATTCCTGATGAAGATGCAGAAAAACTTAAGACTGTTCAAAATGTAATGGATTATATCCAAAACAAAAAAGCGTAATTAAGTTTTGTTTTTAAAAGCCTCAGAACTTAAATTTTCTGAGGCCTTTTTTTAATGACTCAAAAATTTTTGTTAAAATAACTTAAAAAATAGTATTGAGTCAGGCTTAGATTTTTTATTGAAGTTTATGTTCTAAATAATTCTTAAACTTTTTTTTGTGAGCGTGTTTATGTACCACCGGAAATCCATAGAGCAAAGACGTGTCGTAGTTACCGGAATGGGTGTTTTATCCCCTCTTGGTCTTGACCTTAAATCTAGTTGGGAAAAAGCTGTCAACGCCGAGTCAGGCATTGGTAAAATTGAAAGTTTTAATACCGAAGGTTTTGATGTGACTTTTGCTGGCGAAGTGAAAGGCTTTGATCCGGAACAATACATTCACAAAAAAGAGTTAAAAAAAATGGACCGTTTCATCCAGATGGCCTTAGCTACGGCTGAAATGGCGATTAAAGATTCTGGAATTGATTTAGAAAAATTAAACATGCAGCGCGTGGGCACTTTAATCGGTAACGGTATCGGTGGCCTTCAAAGCATGGAAATTCAACATCATATCTTATTCGAAAAAGGCCCATCAAGAATGTCGCCTTTTTATATCCCCTCAGTGATAGCAAATTTAGCTCCGGGACATATTTCAATTAAATATGGATTTCAGGGGCCAAACTACACTGTCACTTCCGCGTGTGCGTCTGGTGCTCACGCTATTGGTGAAGCGGCTAAGTACATTCGTGATGGTCACTGTGATGTGATGGTTGCAGGTGGTACAGAAGCCGGCGTGACTTCGATTGCCATCGGTGGGTTTGCTGCCATGAAAGCGCTGTCGACTAGAAATGATCAACCACAAACAGCCTCTAGACCTTTTGATGAATCCCGAGATGGATTTGTGTTATCCGAAGGTAGTGCAGTTTTGATTTTAGAAGATTACGAAATTGCATCCCGTCGTGGGGCAAGAATTTACGCTGAAGTTACGGGCTACGGTTTGTCTTCAGATGCGTTTCATATGACGAACCCTGCACCTGAAGGTCGTGGGGCTGCTTTATCCATGAAGATCGCAATGAACGACGCGGGCATGAATCCTGAAGACATTCAATATGTAAACGCACATGGAACAAGTACACCTGTGGGCGATCAATTAGAAAGCATCGCTTTAGAAAGTGTGTTTGGTAACCATTCTAAAAAACTTTGGGTGAGTTCAACCAAAGGTGTAAGTGGTCACACCTTAGGTGCGGCTGGCGCCTTAGAAAGTGTGTTTTCAATTATGACTTTAGTCGATCAAACAGCACCGCCTACCGCAAACTTACAAAAGCCTGGTGAAAATTGCAGACTGGATTATATTCCTGGGGCTGCACGAACTGGAAAACTAACTTCGGTTTTAAATAACAGTTTTGGATTTGGTGGAACGAACGCGAGTTTGATATTTTCTAAAATCTAGTGCAAATCGCAATCACTCATAATAATGGAATAACTTCATCGCTTCCTTTTAAATAAACTTATTTTATTTATTTTAAAATCATGTCCCTCTGAGTCGAATATTTGATTTTAAGAATCACTTAAAAATGGTTCCATTTTGAAACTGGATCTTTGTGTCTTTTATTTGTTAAGTTTAAGTTTATGTTTGTATTTTTTTTTTAATACCTTAGCATTAGAAAACAAAGTTTAGTTTAGCAAATATTTTATTTAACCCAAAACAAGGAAAGCATCGATGAAATTAAAAACAGTAGTATTATTATTGTCTACAATCGTAATGGCACAAACAGCATTCGCAAAAAAAACAGTTGCACCAGCTACACCAGTTGTAACTGAAAAAACAGTAACTGTCGGTGGAGCAGAAATGTATCCGTCAAAAGACATTATTGACAACGCAGTAAATTCTAAAGACCACACAACATTAGTAGCCGCTGTTAAAGCTGCTGGTCTTGTTGAAACATTAAAAGGTCCAGGCCCATTTACAGTATTTGCTCCAACAAACGAAGCATTTGCTAAATTGCCAAAAGGAACTGTTGATACATTATTAAAGCCAGAAAATAAGCCAACATTATCTAAAATCTTAACTTACCATGTTGTTGCTGGAACAATGACTGCAAACGATATCGTATCTGCAATCAAAACTGGTAAAGGTAAAGCATCTTTAAAAACAGTTGCTGGTGGAATGTTAACAGCTAAAATGAACGGTTCAAACGTTACAATCACAGACGAAAAAGGTACAGTTTCAACTGTAAAAATCGCTGACGTTGTACAAAAAAATGGTGTTATCCATTCAGTTGATACTGTAGTTCAACCTAAATAATTTAAGTGCAATTTTAAAACTAATTAAATCCAAGTGGTTTCTTAGTTATTAAAAAGATCTTAAAGTTTATAAGAAAGTTAAAAAGCGAAGGAAACTTCGCTTTTTATTTTTTAAAAGCACCCTAGAGCTTCAATGAAGCTTTAATACCCGACTCACTTAAATTTTTTTAGCTCAACAAACTTGTTATTTGAGATCAATTCTATAAACTGCCTTTTATGATTAAAAAATTATTTATTGGATCTGATCACGCGGGCTTTGAATTAAAGCGCAATTTAATCGCCTTCATTAAATCTCATTTTGAAACGCTTGAAATTAGCGATTTAGGACCCGAATCAGCGGATTCAGTGGACTACCCTGACTATGCTCATAAAGTTTGTAAAAGCGTCTTAGAGGCCAAAAGCACTCAAATTATGGGGCTTTTGATCTGTGGCTCTGGCCAAGGCATGGCGATCACTGCAAATAAGCAGAAAGGCATCCGTGCGGCTTTATGCTGGACCCCAGAAATCGCAAAACTTTCTCGGGAACATAACGACGCCAATGTTTTGTGTCTTAGCTCTCGCCATATAAATGAAAACGTAAATCAAGAGATTCTTAAAGCCTTCCTTTCCACTGAGTTTGAAGGTGGAAGACATCAAAATAGAATTAATAAGATTTAAAGTTTAAGAATTTATGTTATTAATATTTTAGTAGCGACGTTGGCTCTGGCTTAAATGTATTGGTTGAGTTGGATTGGTTGAAATTTAAAAACTTAAGCCCATGACTTAATCCTGACCTTCAAACACAGAACCTTTTTAAACGGACTCGCCTGTTTTATTAAATTTAATCTTTTATTCTCAAGGACCTAGTATGGAAAATTTAAAAGTGAAAAATCTTAAAGATTCAGATCCAGATATTTATAATCTTATTCAAAAAGAATTAGCTCGCCAGCAAAATGGCCTAGAGATGATCGCGTCCGAAAACTATGCGTCTAAAGCAGTGCTAGAGGCACAAGGGTCTATACTTACCAATAAATATGCTGAAGGTTACCCTGGTAAAAGATACTACGGCGGGTGTGAATACGTTGACGTGATCGAGCAGTTTGCGATTGATCGTGCAAAAGAACTTTTTAATGCCGAGCACGCCAACGTTCAGCCACATGCAGGATCACAAGCCAATATGGCCGTGTACTTAGCAGCACTTAAATTGGGCGATACTGTTTTAGGAATGGATCTAAACCAAGGTGGACATTTAACTCATGGGTCCCCTGTTAACTTTTCGGGTCAGCTTTATAATTTTGTATCTTACGGCATCGATGCAAAGACACATTTGCTGGATTACAACGTGATCTGGGATTTGGCTAAAAAGCACAAACCAAAAATGATTATTGCGGGCTACAGTGCTTATCCCAGATTTTTAGACTTTAAAAAATTTAAAGAAATAGCAGATTCAGTTGATGCTAAACTTCATGTGGATATGGCGCATTTCTCTGGACTGGTAGCTTCGGGTCATCACCCGTCCCCGATTGGACTTGCTGATTACGTGACGACAACAACCCATAAAACTTTACGTGGTCCTCGTGGTGGATTAATTCTTTGCCAAGAAAAGGATGCAAAAACTATCAACTCAAAAATATTTCCAGGTACTCAAGGTGGACCTCTTGAACACATTATTGGAGCTAAGGCGGTTGCCTTTAAAGAAGCTTTAAAGCCAGAATTTAAAACCTATATTGGTAAAGTGATTGAAAATGCCAAAGTCCTTGGTCAAGAGCTTGTGAGTAAGGGTTATGATGTTGTGAGTGGCGGTACAGATAACCATCTGCTTTTGATTGATTTAAGAAACAAAGGGATCACCGGTAAAGAGGCCGAAAAGTCCTTGGATCTTGCGGGAATTACAGTGAATAAAAATACCGTACCGAACGAAACCCAAAGCCCATTTGTTACAAGTGGAATTCGAATTGGAACTCCGGCTTTAACAACTCGTGGAATGGGTGTTAATGAAATGAAGCAGATTGTAAGTTGGATGGATAAAGCCTTATCTAATTCAGCCAATGCTTCGGTTTTAGAATCTGTGCGTAAAGAGATTTATAGCTTCACGAAAGATTATTCGTTGCCCTCTTAATTTTATTTTGAGTACATCAGAGCCATTAAAAAAAAAGTCCATGTTTGTAACATGGACTTTTTTTTAAAATTCGAATGGAAGTTTTAGATTTTATTTCAGTTTTTTTAAATTTAGTTTCTATTCAGATTTTCCGATTTCCGAAATTAAAATCTCTTTTAGTTTTTCTAAATCTTTATCTACCGGGATGCCAAGCCAAACCGAAAACACTTCCTTAACAAAGCCTTTAGGGCCTTTAATTTTCCGGTCCATGCCCTTCATCATTAAGTGAAGTTCATCGGAATCTTCAAAGCTTTGACCGACTAAATAAACAGGTTCGTTTTTGATAACTTTATTTCTAGACACAAGATCTAGAAATTTGATTTGAGCTTTAGAGTCAGGCTTTATGCTGTTTTTTTCGTAAGACACCAACATGGCTTCTTTAAGTTTATCCCCAGAAAAAGATCTAAGTGGATTTAGTTTTACGGCTAAAGCGTTTGAACTAATTAATTCAGCGGCATCTGTGATTTTGTTTTTAGAGATGTCGAAAAATAATCTAGCTTCGTAAACATTAATATTAAACACAGTAACTTTTTTATGACGTATTCCTTGATTGCGACCAATGAGTTTAATTTTATTTTCTGTCTCTACAGTTTTGCCTTTAACCGTTGTTTTTATAGGAGCAAAAGTAACTTCAAGATCCGTTGATAATTCTTTAAATTCTACAGCCCATGACGTCTGCGCACCTGAAATCATCACGATAAGTGCAAATATATTATAAAAATGGGAATTGAACATGGATTACTCCTGTAAAATCGTTTAAACTTTATTCTGATATGCGTAAGTTTAGAACTCAACCTAAATTTTTTTTGTATTTTGTATGGTTAATCACTTTAAGTCAGTGTATCCATTCGTCAGATCGAAATGTGATCGAGCCTCAGTTTACAATGATGTCTGGTTGGGCGTCCCCGGTTGATGGGGATGTGACATTAACTCAAAAATTTAGACCAAAGTACAACTCGAAACATAAGGGTATAGACCTAGCTGGACGTATGAATCAACCTCTTTATGCGGCCAATAATGGAGTCGTCACTTACCGTGGGGATAAGTTTAGAGGTTACGGTCAGATGATTTTATTAGAGCACGCCGAGGGCTGGACGACTCTTTACTCTCACTTGTCTAAGTTTAATGTCACCAACGGCCAACAGGTTAAAGCAGGTCAAGTGATTGGTTTTATGGGACGAAGTGGTCGCGCTTCAGGAGTGCATTTACATTTTGAAATTTATAAAAATAAGATTCCGATAGATCCACTTCGAGTTGTGCCAATACGATATAAGTTTAAATAGCCCAGTCTTGTTTTTTTAAACGATACAAAACATGTGTTTTAAATGGATGATTATCCGAAACTTTTGGATGCTCAAAATCTTCATTTGGATTTCTTTTCATACCAAGTTTTTCCATGACATTTCTTGATGCCAAATTAGTAGGTACGGTTATAGCGCAAATTTCATTGATTTTAAAATCTTCAAATCCAATTCTTAAAGACTTTTTAGCGCCCTCTGTGGCATAGCCCTTGTTCCAATAAGGCTTATCCAAACGCCATCCTATTTCTACACCCGGAGTGAATGGACTTTCATAGTCTTCGGACATAAAAATCCCAATACATCCTATAAATTTCTGATCTTTTTTATTTTCTACGGCCCAAAACGTATAACCATATTTTTTGTGACAGGCTTTCATTTTTTCAACACTTTGAATGGTTTGTTCTAGAGAAATTTTTTTTTCAAAGAAACGCATGACATCGTCATCAGAATTCATTTTTGCAAAAGGTTCTATATCTTTGTGAAGCCAATTTCTTAGGATTAATCTTTCTGTTTCATAGATTTTCAATAATGCCATGATAGTAGTTTATAAAGAAAAGCTATTATCCTACAAGAATAATGTGACTGTCTTTAGCATCAACACGCATTAAGTCACTTCTTCGTAGTCCAAGATTTACGAAGTCAATTTGAGATTCCATGGATTCAAGAATTTTCATTTGATTATAAATTTTATTTACTTCTTTTCTAATAAAAGTAAGAATTTGTTTTTTATATTTTGGTCTTAAGGCTATGAATTTCACACTAAAAGTTTCACTTTCATTCTGGCCGTTAACGATACTCAGTTTATCCGTTCTTAAGATTTCTGCGGACGCATTAAAAGATTTAATTTTAAGTTTTGTGTGAAACGGAAAATGAAGTTTCACTTTGTCTTTCATTTTTAATTTTCCAAATGGAATTTCAATACGAGCACCACCGGCACTTAATTGCTTGCATCGGCCCTGGATGATTTCACCATCATTGATAATAACGATAGGTAAATTTTCAAGCTCTATTCGAACGTGAGATCTGATTCTTGTGTGTTCAGAACGTGGGCTATAAGTGGAAAGAAAAGCGTCTACAGCTTTTGGATTAAAGCATTCTAAATCCGTCATCTTGATCCATTCATTATGTTCGCTGGTTCTTACAAATTGATGACGCGTTAAGCTTTTGGTTTGTAACATTAAGCACAGTTCAGGATAACTGTATGGACCTAGCCATCTTTGGCCACATCTTAAATGCCAAATTTGGCTTAAAAGTTTGATTTCGTGAGATGTTAAATACACTTGCATGGCTTTATTTCCTACAAGATCCTATCGGTAGGCTCTGTGTTGGACTTAAGCCAGTCTCAAAATAAAACGATTTAAAATGATCGAGCCCTTGGTCGGGTTTTGATGCGTACTGATAGGATTCCATTCAGCTTTTAGTGCTGAGTGTCTACAGCCTCTAATTAAGTTGTTTAGATTGGCAATTTTAGTAGTCTTTATAAATTAACAGTTTAGCAACAGGTTGGGTGCCGCCTGGATTTTTTGTGAGTCAGTCCAAGGACATTTTAATTTTTGTTAAATAAACGGTTTCATTAAGGGGGACTAGATTATGGTTAAATTATTAAGTTCGACGTTATTGGTTTTATCTTTTTTTAATTTCGCAAACGCACAAAGTTTAGATTGGACAAAACTAAACGCATCACTTGAAGACGTTGTCCAAGAGCACGTTGATACTTTTGATTTTTTAGAATCAGGTTCAATTGTTGTAGATGAAAATTCTGATCTTAGTTTAGGAAAATTAAATCTAAATCTAACTTTTAACTCCACGGAATTATCTTTATTTAATTCAAACGTTCCGCAAAGAATAACCCTAGAAAGTGGTCTAAGTTTTAACACCACAGATTTGGGCGCAACTAAAAAAGTTGATTTTTTAGTCTCGTTAAATTTGAAGGGTGAGATGCTTGTGATTTTAAGACACATCAATCAGCTTTTTGATGACTGTGCAAATTTAGACCCACAAGATAATTTTCAAGTTCAACTTTGTCTTTACATCGAAGGTGTTAAGACGGCTAAAAATGCAACCGAGTTAGTTCCAGCCCTAGAATCTCTTCGTCAGGCTATTCTTACGCTTGTGCCAGGATCGTCTTCGAATGACGTTATGATCAGAAACTTAATCACGAGCATCATCATTCAACAAACTCAAGAAGGAACGATTGGATCTTTGTTAGTGAATGATTTTGATTTGTTTGGTTTAAAGTTAAGTGGTGATCTAAGCTTTCATTTCACTGATGCGGGTCTGTTCATCAACGTAGTTGGTGCAACTTTACTTTCAACAGTAGACTACACTAGTTTTATGGGAAGTTTTGAATCCACATTGTTAGGTGTTCAAAATCAAGATCCAGACACTTTGCTTATGATTACAAACTATACTTATTTTGCATTTGATCTTTTAGAAGGCATTTTCCTATAATTTAAAGTTGTTTTCTTTAAAGAGATTATATACTTTAGGGACATTAGAAATTAATAAATTTTAATGTCATATTTACTTCGCGGAGTTAGCTCAGTTGGTAGAGTGCCAGCTCGACAAGCTGGTTGTCACAGGTTCGAGTCCTGTACTCCGCACCAATAAAAAAAGATTCAACCATTTAAATTAAATGTTAAAATAAATGTGGGGTTAAATAATGAAATTTATATTTATCATCTTAACCATATTTGCTGTAAGTTTTCCAACAATTGCAGAAGTTGCAAGTCCCCATGTTATTCAGCTCAAAGCAAAAACTAAAATTCCGCTGAACCAAACATCATACTCTAAGCATCAAGCATGCGTTGCTGATCTGCTCCAAACTCAACAGTTTTGTCTAAGCCATAAGAACGTTGGGAAAGGTTGCTCTGGAAAAGGTAAATCTGTAACTATTTGGCATGAAAGAATAAATAATGAAGACGTAAATCTCTTCACCTTAACTGATTCGGGCTTATCAAAAACGCATTTCCCTGTTCGAGAAAGAAGCGAAAATCCAAAAGATGTAGAACCCTTAAGGGCAAAAATTCCTAGTGAAATTCCTGGTGGTTTTTACCTTTGGTTGGTCTATCATTCACCCATGCTCAATTTTAAAAATTCTAGTTTACAATTTGATCTAGCTACCAAATCATCATCCCCAACTACGAATTATACTTCTGTAGATTTAAACAATTTAGTTTCACCATCAGATGCACAGAATGCTATATCCAGACTAGTAGTAAGAAAACTTCAAGACTACTATTACGCAGTGGAAAGGACGGGAGGTGAACTTTCAGAAGAATTTAAAGAAACACTGTGTTCATGCATGCTAAATGATGATGAAATTAAAAAAGCTATAGAAAAATTTCATGAGTTTAATTGGTCAAGCCTACAGTGTTTAGTATCTTAAATTCGTCCCATTAAAACTAATCGGTTTTTGCAAATGGTAGAGTGCCAGCTCGACAATCTGGTTGTCATAGGTTCGAGTCCTGTACTCCGCACCAAAAAAAATTCAGTACCCAGAATACCGTTAACGGTATTCCGAATTCAGAACAGAATTCTGAATTTGTCTTTCTTTTTTCGGTTGAAAGTGGGCCATTTAGACCAATCACAAGTGTTACGAAATTGCATATAGATTTTGTGAAGTAGTTAGGCATCATCTTTTTAATCTAATTTTGATACACTCAAATCCAAACTAATAATCATTAAACCCAGAGCAGCACGTCTTCAAAGACTGAAATTTTCGCTTCTTTATTTATTAAATACGCTTCAATTTAAACTAAAAATTATCCGAGTAGATCTCAACATTAGTAAGTTGGAGATCTAAATTATGAAAATAAATTGGGGTAATAAAGGGGTTATTCAAAAAGTCCTTTCAATTATGACCTTCCTGCTTTTAATGGTAACTTTTCAAAATTGTAGTGAGTTTAAATCCTCAAGTGAGTTTTTAAATAGTCCCAATCAAGCAGAAAATCCCGTCGACTCTGAACCTCCTGTAGATCCGATTGATCCTACGCCGCCGACCGATCCCGCTCCGGTGCCTGAACTAGGACAACATATCGTGCAATCAAGAATGGTTTCTGATGGACAGCAAAGTAGAAACTATATTGTTTATCTTCCAAGTGATTACGCGACCCGAACTACAGAGGCACAAATTATTATTGGTTTTCATCCTGCGAGTAATTCTGCTGCGCAATTTCAAAATATGACTCGTTTACACGAGCCTTTGAGTTCAAAAAATCATATTATTGTATACCCAGATGGCGATGAGGGACCTAGCGGAAGGCAAGCTTGGAATGCAGGTTTTTGTTGCACTGGTGCGAACGATCTTGGATTTTTCGACGCCATTTTAACGGATCTTGCAAGTTTGACACGAATTAAACCTAAAGTGGCTATCACTGGTTTTTCCAGTGGAGCCATGATGGTTTATCGTCTGTTGTGTAGTCGTTCTGATAAAATTTTAGCTGCCGTTCCATTCGGTGCTTACTTAAGAATGCAGGACGTAACAACCGCCATGGCGTGTCCCTGGAGCAATACTATTCCAGTGTTACACATGCATGGAGCTAGCGACTCTCAGATGGATATTAATGGGCAGGCTAATGGGTATTACCCAAATTCAGGAATTCAAACTCCACCACTTCTAACCTATTTGAATGTCATTGTTGGACGAAATGGAGGCTTAGTAAACCCAGTCACCGAAGTTTACGATGCAGACATTGGTAGTCCGCGAGTAAGGCTAAACCAAAATACGTATTACTCTATCATTAGTGGGCAAGGTCACACTTGGCCAGGAGAAGTCGGTATTGGTCAATATGGTCCAGGTCGATTGGATGTAAATGGGTCGGCGACTGTATTGAAATTCCTGCTTGAACAAAGATAACCGGTCGATATCTTCTTAATAATTTTACCTAAGTGATAGCGCTTGTGACATTACGTCCACAGAATACTCTTTTGCGGTTCCTAATTACACATTCATGCATATTTTTCTGATTGGATCATTTATGGCCGATTACCCTTGGGCTTAAGAATTGCACTTCAAAGTAATAATTTTCAAATTTTAATTAAGAGAGGGATTAACCCATCTCTATGTTTGATAAAGTGGGCTCACGTTAAAAAAAAACAGCAAAATAAATTCATAAAATGGCAAAATCTATTTAAAAAGGTTGTCTTGTCGTTTTTAATTTTGTTTGGAATATTATCCTTACTTGTAGGTTTGGAAGAGATTAATTATTACAGCCATCAAAACAAAGCAAAGAAAAATCCATACTCACTTTACGTACAATCCAGCGGAGAGGAAGGTGATAATTTAATTTTCCTTCACGGTTTGGCAGGATCAAATCGCTACTGGCAAAAACAAATAAATAATTTGAATGTCGACTTCCAAGTCATGGCTGTTGATTTACTTGGCTTCGGAAAATCTTCTTGGCCTGATATCGAGTACTCTATTGATGAGCATGTAAGTGCTTTTTCAGAAACAATATCAAAAGCTTTGCCAACGACCCCACTTAAGATGGATAAAATAAATTTAGTGGGGCATTCTTTAGGTGCGCTGATCGCACTTCAATATGCAAGCGAAAACCCGACTCTTGTGAATAAATTAATTCTTGCGGCACCACCATTTTTTAACTCCATGAATGAAGTTAAAAACTCATTAAAAGAAATTTCCGAAATTCAAAGTGTAATGTCTTTGAATCCGGTGCTTGCACCTGTTTTATGCTATTTTCATGGGGCACTTGGTAAATTTGCTCTGCCTTTTTTTCGACCCTTCTTAAAAGAGTTTCCAGAAGTAGTGAAAGCTGATTCCATGCTACACACTTGGGCTTCATTTCATGGAAGTTTAGAAAACGCAATCGTAGGTGCAAATATTTTTGATGATCTAGCTAAACTTAGATCAGATCAGATTTTAATTCTTCTTGGTGATGCTGATAAAAATAATTCACAAAAAGATATTAAACGGCTTCGAGCACTAAATATAAATGTAGTTACGATTAAAGGCTCACATAATTTTCCTCTTGATCAGCCATTGTTGACCACACGCTTGATCAGAGATTTTATAAAGAAATGATTTATTAAAAATTTTTACAGTAGATCCATAGATTTTAGAAAAGTAGATTAAAAATTTGAATAGTAAATAGAAATAGATTCAATGTCTTTATGGGACAAATTTTGAACCAAACTTTTCATTAAATTATTGTCTCTCATACCATTTTGATAAAATATAAGTTGTCGTGTTAAGTACAATTGGGATTGCCCTTTTAGGTTCGGAATTAAACCCGAGTTTGAAGTGTAGTTTTTTTCAGATATCATATGACAGTAATTACAAGAGTTTTCAGCTATAGACTTTCCAGATTCGAATTTCAAATTAAATTCTACATTATCTAAATCGATATTGTTCTTTTCAAAAAATATTTGAGAAAAGTAGTCTGAAATCTGGACTATCTCCTGATCAGTAAGTAATGCGGCCATTTGATTCATTTGGTGATTTGGATCAATACGTCTATACCATTTATAATTCATAAGCTGATGATTAATATAATCTGAATTTTGTCCCGCGATATTTGGTGTACCCGTCTTAAAATTATATTGATTCCCATGGGAGTCATGACATCCAATACAAGACTGAGCAAAAATAGGCGTCTGGTCAGGCGTCGTTTGCAAGATTTCTGTTGGCTGTTGATTTGTACCATTTAAATCCGAAGAATTAGGATTAGCTTCATCACTGCTAAATTCTTTAGCTCCACTTTCAATCCAATCTGAAATCAATTTTCGATCTTGATCTGTTATAAGTGTGGCTTCAGGGCTTCCTACCAAAGGCATTGCATTTGAGTCTACAACATTTTGTTTTAGCAAGCCATTTTTGACATATACTATGGCTTCTGAATAAACTAGCCAATTTGGAGCTCTTCTTGAAGGATGACAACGTGAGCAAAGATTTTGAAAAACAGGCTGAACTTGAGCAAAACTAATTCCATTAAAATCACTATTTGGAACATCGATCTCGACATTAACAACTGGTTTGTGTGTCTTGTTCTTCGGCGAGCACGACAACAGAAAAAATAAAGTAAATACAACTATTCTCATTATTTTAGTCCTAGATTCGAATAATAATTTGCTAAATCTTCCATTTGATTTTCATTCAACATCTTTGAAATCGGACTCATTAAAATATTTACTCTTTGACCTTGTTTAAAGTTTTTTAACTGAATGATTATGTAATTCTTTTTTTGTCCTGCTAGATTAGGCCAATCTTCGTTAGGACTAATTCCATTTGGACCATGACAAGCTACGCATGAAGAAATTAGATTTAAATCCACATCTAAATTAGATTGAGCAATAGACAAGTTCCTAAATAAGAATATACAAACTGCAAAAATAAATATTACCTTTTTCAAAATGATGCCTCCAATATTAAAAAATTTGCGTTTTGTGCTAATTGTCCTGACTTAGATTTTTCGCTGGGATGTGTAGCCCTTCCAATTTCAGAACGGAAAGATAAATACGTGTACGGCGAAACATTCCACCGAAAACCTAAACCATGTCTTTCATAAATATCGATAGGATAATCTGAATCTGGTGTTAACCAATCATATTTGTAAATTAAAGTGAATTTATTTGTAATCCACCAATCTAAACGAACCAGAAGACCTTGGGACCTAGAAGTTAAAATTGAAGTTACATAATTAGGATCAGAAGCGTTACCTTGATTTAGTATGGAATTAAATCCTTTAGATTCCGCATACTCTAGCTTTAATGTGGCAGGAAACAATTTATAATTTAATCTAGCCATTGAAATCACTGAATACATTGACCAAGCATGACTGATCTCAGAAAGTTCGGTTCTATAATAACTTAAACTTGATCCTAAAAGAAAAAAACTTGGCATGATTCGAATATTAAAAATTGATCCCCATTCATTAGCTTGGCCGGTATTTAGTCCTTCACCAGAAAAGTTTTTTCCATTCACAACAGCCAGATCATAGTGAATTTTAGAATTTGGGGTTCCTGACATTAAAACCCCAGTTTCAAAATCAAACCACCTTGTTCCCGTTTGAATCCGAGTGTAAGTTCGATGTTCATTACTGACTAATCCAAAAGGCGAACGGAACCTTCCAATAAGTATAGATTCAAACCATTTATATTCTGCTTCCTTATAAAAGTTATATAAAACATACGTATCTCTTAGAGGAGCTAGAGCAAAACCTGCAATGTTGTTTTCTATAACAAGAAAGGAATTTTTGCGATCAGTTAAGGGCACATGTGCGGCCAAAGATCCTGCCATAAGACCTAACCCGCTTTTTGATGTTTTTGGATTTTCAGGAATATAGGCTAAACCAATTAAATTAGCGGATATATAATTTTGTAAATCTAAAGGTGTTGTTTGAAATTGACTTGTTTGAAATAATTTACCACTTCGTTTAAGTGGGCCACCGCCAACAGGACTATAATGACATGAAGTGCACGATATCTGATTGTATCTTACAGCATAATCTTGTGTGGCATAAGTTGTAGAAATAAAAATATGGATGAATAACAAAGCACTCATACATATTCTTTTTATATGTAGCATTGACCCTGCTTTAGATTTTAGTCAGTTGAAAAAAATTATTTAAATTTTACCTTGAAATCGTAAGGTTGTTTTCTACTCTCATAACTCCAGGTGCCATCCATGCTGCAAATCTTGCATCTTCGCTTTCCGCATATGAGTGAACTTTACCAGTTAATGTGACTTTATCTCCTTGAACTGAAACCACAATTGCTTTTCCTTCAATTTCAGCAGAACGTTTAAGAGCTTCCTCGATTCGAGTTTTAATATCTTCCTTTTGAACTTTGTTTTTAATTTTAATATTATTGCTAACGCCGTAAACTCCTAGAATATTGCTTACGGAATCTTTTGCAGCTTGTCTTTGATAATCCCAATCAACTTCCCCATCGAGAGTAATCCATCCTTTTTCAACGGCTACTTTAATATCTTTAGGTACAGAGTAATTCCACTCCAACGTATTAAAAGCGATTGTGGCAATATCTTCATCCGACTTCTCATATATACCTTTGACTTTAAGTTCGTCAGCGACGGCTTTCACACCACCAACTCTTTGAGTCGCATGTTCTGCTGATTTTTTTTCGAAATAATGGGGAACGCTTCCGCTTAAACTAACTATACCATTATCTACATTTACTTTAATATGAGACGAATTTACTCTAGGGTCCCATAAAAGTTCATTGATTACGTCTGTTTTGATTTTTGAGTCTGATTTATTAAAAAAATTAAACATATCATCCATCCTTTTTTATTTTTTACTAAATTCATTATTTAATAATTTTAATTATAATTTACACTCCGCAGTCCCATACCTAATACAAGTGCATATATACCCTGTAGAGTAAGATCAAATGCTAACATCAGTCCTAAAATCCAAATGGTATTCACAGGCCAACCAATAGCAAAGATAGCTCCAGCGATTAATGTTGTTAGACCAGACAAAAATAACCAACCCCAATTCGCAGAAGACTTTAGTTCAAAGCTAGACCAAATTCTTAAAAGCCCTGAGGTCAACAATGCTACCGACAAAGCTAGAGTGAGTGTAATCGCTGCTAACGCAGGATCGATGAAAGCAATAACACCAGCAAAAGTATAAATAAGACCACTTAAGAATAAATAAAAAAATCCAGGCCATAATTTTAATCGAAACGAATGTACCATTTGAACAACCCCACCCAAACTCATAAATGCACCTACATATAAAACCGATGCACTCGAGGCCAATACAAGATTACCGAAAGCTACAATACCCAAACTAATAAGTGATAGCCCTAAAATAACAAACCAAATCCATTTTGTCTTAATTTCACTTTCATGAAAATTAATTTTTAAAGATGTAACTGATTTATTAGACATAAGGTTTTCCTGTATTTAGTTAAGTCACAAATGTGATTTAAAAATTAAGTATTGCAAATTATGAACCATTCTAAGGGCATTCATGTTTGAACTTGTCGAAAGAAATGGTTAAGTTTAGAACCTAAATTTTATAAACGTGGAAATTATACTCACGAATAAATTTAAAAATTTAATTTTAACTATTTTTTTTCGCAGCAGCTATCTCTTACTTACTGAATCACATCCCTAAATGTGGATTGTTAATTGCAACTATATTTCAATTCTATATTTCGTAATAGGAAGGGATTTTTAATGAAACACGTTATTTCAATAGCTTTAATTTCGATTCTAGGATTTTTAAGTGAACCTCAAGCTTCAGGGCTGAATAATGAAAGCAATTGTAAGGAATTTATAGAATTAGAATCCGATCATCAACCCAGATTTAATTTTTGGATTGAAGGATTTGGACGAAACGGTTTTGTGCAATATGAAGAGTTAGACTTAGAAAATAAGGAAATATTAGTTCCGATTGTACTTAAAGAATGCATTAGATCCCAAAAAAGTAGTCATTAAAACAAATATTTTAATAGTTAAAATTATAATACTTAAAACTTTAAAACAGGAGTGACATTGTCTGAATCAATAAAATTAAATTTTCAAGCTAGAAAACCAGGTGCCAAATTTGCTAAAACTGCAAGAAGAGATGGATTTATTCCTGTTGTCCTTTATGGACTTAATAAAGAAAACGAGTATTACAACTTAAATAAATCTGATTTTGATAAACTTGTTTTTGGCCATGAGTCTGAATTGTTTAATATTAATATTGGACATAAAAAAAACTTGAATGCAATTATTAAAGACCACGTTTATAACACATTAAAAAATGAATACTTACATTTGGATTTTATGCGAGTTGATTCAAAAGAGTTAATTGAAGTGCTGGTCCCATTAAGATTTGTTGGAGAGCCTATCGGTGTTAAAGCCTCCGGAGGAATATTAAATAAAATACTTAATGAAATAAAAATCGAATGTCTTCCAAATTTTATTCCCTCTGAGATCGAAGTAGACGTAAGCCTTCTTGAATTGGATGGGAAGGTAATGGTTATAGATTTGGACTTGCCACCTAATGTTAATTTGATAAGCGATAAAGATTTAGCAGTCGCAGTTATTCATTCAAAGCCTATTGAAGATCAGATGACACCTGAAGCGACTTTGACAAATAACGTATCCCCTAATTCGGAAAATATTTAGAATCCAAAAGTATAGTTATTTACCTTTAACCTTAAGAATAGCAGTATTACTAAGGCTGGGATCGTTTAGTTTTATTTAATATTTTTAAATATCTAAATCTTCGGTATTTAAATCAGTATTGAAATCAAATTCTGCATACAAACCAAGATGGTCCGAGACTTTATGCCACTCAGCTGAATCCAATCGTTTCACATGAATTAGATTCAAATTACGATAGTATATCCGATCTAACTTTAGTAACGGAACATGTGTTGGAAAAGTCTTTGCATGAATGCCATATTTAACTTTATAAGCTTCATTTAAATGAACACGTTTAAAAATATAATTACTTAGTTTTTCTTGCCAATCATTAAAGTCTCCGCAAACAATTAAGGGGCAATTTAAGGGAACAAAGTCTTCTATTAACTTACAAAGCTTTTGGATTTGTCGATCTCGACCCCATTTGGTTATATCCAGATGAACAGTTAAGACATGAAGTTTCTTCGTTTGGGATTCATTTAGATTTATAATTCCATGCAAAATACCTCGTCGTTCTAAACTGTAGTTAGAGATATCAAAATTTTCATAACTCATAAAAGGCAACTCACTTAAAATTGCATTACCATGGTGTCCTTGGGTGTAAACAGCGTTTTTTCCATATGCATAGTGGGACCATATCCCATCTGCTAAAAATTCGAACTGAGATTTTTTTACCAGATCTGGAAAAGCTCCGACAACTTCTTGAAGGCATACAAGAGTTGCCCCTGATTCTAATATGCAATGTTTGATTTGCTGAAGAGTGGCTTTTCGTTTACCTAATGACCAACCTTTTTGAATATTTAGCGTCACAACTTTAATTGTTTCATGGATGTTATTCATAAGGAATTTCGAATAAAAGAAAGAAACCAAGTAAAAATACGATCAAGCCACGGACGGTTAATAAGGGAATCCAATTTAATTTGCCTTGAACGGCTTCGATCAATTTCAAATTGTCTTTCCAGAGAGATTAAGGAGTCCTTATGATTAAGTACAATATCAACTTCAAGATCATGAAAAAAACTTCGATAATTCATATTGCTGGATCCAACAATAGCCCATTCATCAATAATTAATGATTTTGCATGTAAAAAATCATTTTGATATTCATAAATTTTTACACCAATAGTCAATAGACCACGGTAGTAGGTCTCTGTTAAAAGTTTCATAAACCTTAAGTCAGAATAGGAAGGGACTAATATCTCTACATTTATTTCTTTATCTCTGGCTTCAAAAATAGCTTTTAGAATCACTGTAGGTGGTACAAAATAGGCATTTGTAATCCAGATTCTGTTATTGGCGGAAGTCATTCTTTGGCAAAGGTCTTGTCTAATCGCTTTTCGTAATTTTCGATTGTAATTAAGTTTTAGCAAGGATGAACTGCTAAATGTGTTATTCAAATTAAAATAACTCAATATGAAGTTATCTACACGAGCCCAAGTAATTTCGAAGACGTTGCACATTTCAATAACGGCTTGACCTGTAACGCAAGCCCCAGTTTCTCGATTAGAATTATCGGTGATATTAAAACTACCAAAGTATAAAGTTTGTTTATCTATCAAACAAATTTTTCTGTGTAAACGTCGATTCCAATGGGATAAAGCTGTTAAAATCAGATCAAATCTAAACCATTTTAATTTTGTGGCTAGAGGAAATAAAAAAGGATGAAAGACTTTGAACTTAACCGAACTGCCCGATAAAATTGAATGTATTTTATTAATTTCAAAAAAGGCACCAACTCCATCAACGACTAAGCGAACTTGAACGTTACGCTCAGATGCTAATTTTAATTCTTCCAAAATTATTTGACCAATTCTATCACAATCAAAAATATAAGTCTCAAGCTCTATAGTTTCCTTGGCACTTTGAATGGAATGTACTAGGTCATCAAAATATCTTTGGCGCAGATAATAAAGTTTTTCAGTTTTCCAAATTAATTCGTTCATTTCACCTATCTAAATTTATGTAACCAATTTTTAAAAAATAATAAAATCTAATATTAAATTGATAAGGCGTTTATTTTTTAAATCTAGGTTCAATTTGTGACGGTCAATGCAATATATATCATATTTGTCTTTAGATTTTATAATTAGAATTTTAAAGTCTATCTTATTAATAACGATAACACCCTGGAGTCCTAATATTCTACGAATGAACAAATTTGGTAAATCTCGGTTTAATATATAGGTATCTGATCCACGCATTGTAATAATTAAAATGTTAACAATAGATTTAGCATTTAATTGAAGATCAGATATGTTTCTTTCAACGGACTTATCTGTTTTTGGTCCATAACGAACTAAGGCGTTCATGATTTTCCTTTTTGTTTTTGGATCAAAACTGATAAATCGATAAAAAGAACTTATCTTGAAATCACAATATTATTTTCTACCTTCATAACTCCAGGAGCCATCCAAGCCGCAAATCTAGCGTCTTCGCTTTCTGCATGGGAGTGAACATTTCCACTTAAAGTAACCTTGTCTCCATTGATTGAAACATCAATGTTTTTTCCTTCAACTTCGGCAGAGCGTTTAAGAGCATCTTCAATTCTAATTTTAATATCTTTTGTTTGAGGTTTAGACTTTAATTCAATATGGTTACTCACGCCACGAACTCCTAAAAGTCCTTCAACGGCCTCTTTAGCTGATTGTCTTTGATAATCCCAATCTACCTTTCCATTAAGCGTGATCAAGCCACTATCGACTGCTAGCTTTATGTCATCAGGGACAGAATAGTTCCATCTTAGTGCATTTAGTGCGGCCTCTGCGATATCTGCGTCTGACTTATCAAAAATACCTTTAACCTCAAGTTCATCGGCTACAGCTTTAACGCCGCCAACTCTTTGGGCTGCATGTTCTGCGGATTTTTTTTCAAAATAGTGCGGGACTGTTCCGCTTAACGTAACGATCCCGCGATCTGAATTTACATTAATATGAGACGATGTAACTCTTGGGTCCCATAACAACTCAATAGCAACATCACTACTAATTTCAGCATCCGATTTGTTAAAAAAATTAAACATTTTGTCTTCCTTTGTTGAGGTTTTATTTTTTTATATGAGAACTGCATTGATTTTTAAGGTCAAATCCAACCAGAAATTTGACTTTTTTTAGATCCATATTCAGACTGCAATATCGAGTCCATGCTTATATCGATCCAGGCCCGGCTTTGGCAGAGTTAAAGTATAAGTATAGAACGTAATTCTAATATACGGGTAAATACACCTCGCAATTAAATCTTATAGTCCGTATCGCTAAACCTATGGAAGGTTTAAAAAAATCGATCTAATACTATCAATTTTTTTTAATGTAAAAAAAGCTAATGATCTCATGTTGGACTTGTGTTAAATTTTTATTATGCAAACACTAGAAATACTAAGACCAGATGATTGGCACGTTCATTTTCGAGATCATGAGTTTTTAAACGAAACTGTACCTGCAACTTCAAAAACTTTTCATCGGGCCATTGCAATGCCTAATTTAACTCCACCGGTGATCAATGCTGAAATGGCCAATAGTTATAGAAAAAGACTTTTGGATGCGCGTCCAAAAAACAGCTCCTTTGAACCTTTAGTGACTTTGTATTTGAACGGTCAGACCAAGCCTAAAGATATTCGTGAAGCCAAAACATCAGGGGTCTTGGCTGCAAAGCTTTATCCCGCAGGTGCAACTACAAACTCAGATGCAGCTGTAAAAAGTATTTTTAATCTAAATGATGTATTTGCCGAAATGGCCGAATCAAAAATGATTTTACTCATCCATGGCGAGGTTACAGAATCTGAGGTTGATATCTTTGACAGAGAAAAAGCCTTCATTGACCAATACTTAATTAAAATCATGGATCAATTTCCAAAACTTAAAATTGTTTTCGAACACATAACAACAAAAGATGCTGTAGATTTTGTAAATGAAAGTTCAGAGCAAATTGCGGCAACGGTAACACCACAGCATCTATTATTAAATAGAAATGATTTGTTGGTGGGTGGTATAAAACCCCACTTTTACTGTTTACCAGTTTTAAAGCGCGGCATCCATCAACAGGCTCTTAGAAAAGCAGTGGCCAGTGGATCGAAAAAGTTTTTTTTAGGTACGGACTCAGCTCCGCATCTAAAATCTGAAAAAGAATCGTCTTGTGGGTGTGCTGGTTGTTATTCGGCACCAGCAGCTATTGAGCTCTATGCACAAGTTTTTGAAGAAATGGGAGCTTTAGATAAATTAGAAGCTTTTGCAAGCCACTATGGCGCTGATTTTTATAATCTACCTCGTAATGAAGACACCATTGTGCTTGAGAAAAAACAATGGCATGTTTCAGAGCAGATTTTATTATCTGATAGTAAGATACTTGTTCCCTTCTGGGCGGGTAGAACTCTTAATTGGAAGCAGAGACAAATATAATTATAAACTCATTTCAATTTGCTAATTTAAAAAACCAAGGATAGGAAAATATTAGGTTTTTCCCCATCCTCAATGAATTTTTAAACTTCACTCAATTCTAAATATTTTATACTATCTACCACCACTGGTTTGTCTTTTTTCTGAGTGTTGGTTCTCTTCATCCTGTTGATCACGATCTTCTTGGGATTGATTTCTGTCTGTTCTTTTTTGATCTTGATGATCTTTCTGGTTTTGATTATTTTTGTTGTGGTCTTTTTTACTGCTATTTTCTTCTTTTACCATTTTCATGATTGCTCCTCAGCTGGAAGGGTTTAATGCACATCATCTTATTTTCTATGATGTGAACTTCAACTTTTGCAATTTAGAGACCAAAGCCAAAAGCTACCTTAATCGATGTGTCGAAGCCATTTAGTTTTAATACATAATGTGAGATTTTTATGAACCTTTCCAAGAGGAAATTTTCCTCTTAGATCAATTCTGGTAAAACTTGATTTATCAAACAAAGCTGAACTTATTTAGAGGAGCGATTTATTTTAACGAATCTTAATAGCATTTTGAAAGTCCTGTTGATAAGCTATACCTTCAACAGCAGTCAGCTCGTACTTTTCAATATCGGCCTCATCAACAAAATATCTTAAAGCAATAATGCGAGGTTCATCTATTTTAAATTCTGTTTTGGAATTATAAACTTTATACAACGGAGACTTACTTTGACCTTCTATATGATATAGCCTGAAGACCTCCATTTTTGACATCGAGTTCATCTCAAGAACTTTAATGCTGTCACCTTCTTTAATTTTAACCTGATCTTTGAACAAAATTTTACTGACTTTGAAATGAAGGTTGAAAGTTTTAAAAACCACATCCTGTTTATCTTCATCTTTAGCTTTCATCAGAACCGTCTTTTCCTCCGACTTAAAGGGCTTAACGGGAACTACAATGGCTACCATTTCACTTCTATTTACAGCATCCGTTATCGTAAGATCTTCATTGTAAACTCGACTCACGTGTCCCTCCAAAGAGTATAGAAAAACAGTTAGAAAAATTAAAAATTGTTTTTTTAACATAGATTTCGCCTTGATTAAGAATAAATGCCTTGGGGAATTAAAAAATATCCAAAAAAAAAAGACTAAGGTAAATACTTTTTAAGATCAGAAGCTCCACCAATTAAAATACCTTTATGAAAAATTTGGGGAAATGTAGGCCATCCGCTCCAAAGTTTTACAGCTAAACGAACTTTCCAAGCTGAAAAATAACTGCCACGACCTATGTAGTGATAAGCAATATTTTTTTGAGCCAAGTGTTTGCGCCCCTGTTTAACAACAGGGTTCATATTCATACCAACTACAACCCACTCGTGTTCGCTGATCGCTTTTTGGATTTCAGCAATAATTTCTGGATGAAAGCTTTCAATACTTTTTAGGGCTTGTGCCGTAACTTTTGTTTCTGATAAAAGAGGTCGCATAAACTGATTCCTTTTTTTAAGGGTTAAATTATGTTGGCATAAAGGTGGTTTTCTATGCAGATTTAATGTTTTACTTAGTATTCGTATTCACTAAGGAATCTTTATAGTCGTTCAGTCTTTGAATTGCTTTATCGCAAATCAATTCAAGTTTATTAATTTCTTTTAATGCATCGCCATCAACCAATAATTTAAGTTTTTTTATTTTACCACTCATTCCAAGTATATTGTTTGAAATATCATGAATAAACTGCGCCTGTTTTTCATCAATTAAGTTACTCATCTTTTCCTTCATAAATAGAATTTATTTTTTTTGCTATTGTTTGTTCAGTAAAAGGCTTGGTGATGTATCCGTCAAATAATTTTGATATTTCACTTTCCTTAGTTTCCAAATCAAGATTAACACCACCCGTTATGAATATGAATTTGGGCTGCTTAATCAAGTTCTCCTTCCGAATATTCTTAAGTAATTCCAAACCCGACATTTTAGGCATCTGAATATCAGATATAATTAAATCAAAAGGTTGTTTAGATTTTCGAATTATACTAAGTGCATCCTCGCCATTTTCAGCTAATGCTATTTTACATCCTAGGCTTGCGAAAGTATATTCAAAGATGTCCCTGATACCTTCCTCGTCATCAACGACCAAAATATTTAAATTTGAATTAAAAACTTTTTTAGTGGAATTTTCTTTTTTTGATTCCAGCACTGGTTTTTTATTAGTTAAAGGAAGAGAAATTGTAAACGTTGTTCCCGTTCCTTCAAAAGACTCGAAAGAAAGCACACCATGATGATTTTCAATAATTTGCTTCGAAATCGAAAGACCAAATCCAGTGCCTTTACCAACTTCTTTAGTTGTAAAAAAAGCTTCAAACATTTTTGCATGAAGTTCTTTTGGTATACCCACACCGGTATCGCGGACATGTATTAATAATTTGTTTTTAATGTTTTCTAGACTAACTGTTACTTCTCTTTTTTTACATCCCTCAGTGGCGTCTTTTGCGTTTGAAACCAAATTCATTAATACCTGTTGAATTTCGGCTCTATTACCCAAAACATAAACCTGTTCGACTTTTT
>JANODG010000200.1:0-11840 GCA_031412575.1 Bdellovibrionales bacterium | reverse complement strand
AGATGCTTGAGCATCTAACCATTCAGTTTATGTTTCCTGAAAAGCCTGAGATGTATATGAATGGCACAGGTGGCGCGACTGGAGTTGGTGGTGGCGGAGACCTGATGGCGGCTTGGGTTAAATACCGAGTCACTCAAGAGTTTTTAAGGCATCAGCACACCACTTTTTCAGCCTTTTACATGACTCAAATTAAATTCGAACCATTCTCGAAAAATATCCGGTCAAACATTGATTCTAACATTCAAGCCCTAGTGCAACCTTATTCAAGAGAACCACATCAAGGAATTCTTGGATATATACAGCTTCAATTTGAAAAAAATCCTGACTTTACACACAACAAAGGTATCAATTTCAAAGTTATAGTTCCTACGAAATACTTAGAGAAGAATCCGAAGTCTATTGAGCCTGTCGTGCAAGAAATCACAAAATTTGTCAGAGCCTTCGCCCAGGGCATTGAGTTCGCAAAGATATTTGACGAGGGAAAAAATCCAGAATTTCAATTCGTGGCCCAATGTGGTTTCGTCTTATTAAGCGTACCGAAAGAGCTTTTAGAAGATGAACTTCTAAAGCGCTCAGGGGGAATTTCTCCTTTTATCGAAAATTTCAAAAAGGACTGTAAAAATGACTTCGACTTCCCCACGAAAATCCTATAATCAGCCCCAGGTTGTAGACTTGCTAATAAAATACTTGTCCCGAATAAAGGAAAACAATCCTTCGTATTCGAACCGAGCTTTTTCACGAGACGTCGGTCTTTCGGCCGCGTTCACAAGCGATATTCTTAAAGGCAAAAAAGCACTTCCATTTAAACATGTTGATACTTTCATTCGTGTTCTAGATATGGATCAATCGGATTCGACGTGGCTAAAGCAAAACTATCTGCCAGAAGATTTAGTCCCCCACACTAAGGATTCTAAAAAGAAAAAAGCCTACTGGAAACTGGGAACTAAAGCGCAACTCAAAATTCTATCTGAATGGTATTATCTACCCATGATGGATTTAACCACATGCCAAAACTTCGATGGAGATTTTGCGCGTGCTCTTGGACTAAGTCAGGCTGAAGAAGAAAAAGCGATAAGTGAACTTGTGCAGTTAGGAGTGATCGAGAAGCTAAACGGTAAATATGTAAAAACAAATTTTAAACTTCACTTCACATCAAGCAAGTCAAAATCTGAATTTCGACGTTATCACACTTTGATGCTTAAAAAATCTTTGATGGAACTTGAAAACACCGATGAAGACTCTTTTAACCAACGTCTTATCATTGGATTTACTTTGGCCTTAAACAGCAAACGCATCCAAGTCTTCAAAAGCGAGCTTGCAGAACTTATTTACAAAACCGTTGAAGACATGAGTGACAACGAGGACAGCGATCAAGTCTATCAATTAGGTGTTCAGTTCATTCCAGTATCTAAAAAATTGTAAAAAATATTTAGTGTCGCCCAGGAGCGAACAGTATTCGTTGAACATTTCTTGTTTAAAAATAAGTCTCAGACTATAAATTAAAAATAGTTTATAAGGAGACTTTATATGAAAACACTTTTTACACTAATTATTTTTCTTTCATTGAACGCAAAAGCAAATATTTCCCAATCAAATACAGACGGCATGGCCGCAGCTCTTCAATCCAAAGCTTTAAGTGATTACACACAAAAAATAAGTGGAATATATTTTCAAGGAATTGAAATATACCCTTCCATAACAATGGATGCGAACAGATACTATACTGTGAACTATTTGCTCTATTATACTAACTGCTTCATCGTCCTTAGAGTAGACGGACTTGAGGGCTATGGCGCAGTCAACGTCGATCATTCGAATTGCATTGAACAATCCGAGTTAAATAAAAAAATAGAAGATGAAGTGGCGAGTCGCTGCGTAATTGAAGATCTAAAAAATCTTACTCCCGAACAAAAAGAAGATCCTAGTCACTATTTTAACATAGCGGCTGAAACTTACGAAAAACATATCGAGTGTCGAAAGAAGGTTGTAAGTGAGTTTGGATTATAACTTACTCATCAAGACTTTTAGAATTAAAAGTTAAAAGCTCTCCCTCGTCATCAAAATCACAATTGATTTGGATGGGCTGACAGCAGACTTCGCAATCTTCAACATAAGACTGGTCAAAAGCAGATTCATCTAAAAGCATTGAAATGTTTTGCCAGCAGTGGGGACATTGAAAATGATGTTCGTACATACTCTATTAATATCTGAGTTCTGTTTTTTGATACACCTTTTGAGGTGTGATGAAAAAGCGAATCAATGACTGTTCCATCTCATCATATGTTTGTGCCTTAATCGTCCAGGAATATAGGGAATGACCAAACTCAAGCCAAGCATGTGAGTTTGTGATGAAGAACTTTAATTTTCTTAAACCCAAACGTTCGGGGCAATGCTCCCTCATAATGTCTAAGTATCTAAAACACGCTTTTTTAAATTCTTCCCCTTCTTCATAGCCATCTTTAGGCGCTGGCCCAGATTTACCAATAGGATTTTTAAATCCCAGTCGCTCCCCGACTTGCCACATCAACCAAGGGCGTAAAGTCAGCGCTCGGCCCACCATCACCATATTGCACGAAGTTTCGGTTAGCATTTTAAAAACATCATCTGCAGTTTGAATATCGCCGTTACCGATAATGGGAACATCGAATCTTTCTTTTAAAAATTTAATCTGAGACCAATCTGCACGACCCCTACGTTTTTGCTCTGGGGTTCTTGGATGGAGCGTAATCCAAGATGCACCACCTGAAACCAATCCCGAAACAAATTCGTTTAAAACATTAAGATCATTTTGATGACCGGCCCTAAGCTTAACTGAAACAGGAAGGTTTGAGCTTCTGACTGCCATTTGAACCACTTCGCCGGCATACTTGGCGTCACCCATAAGAGCTACACCATAGTTATGCTTTAAAGCTTTTTTAACCGGGCAACCCATATTGATATCAATGCCTTTGGCTCCGATGGCTTCCAATTTTTGTATCGACTTTTTAATGTAAACTTCATCATTACCTAAGATCTGGGGAACAAGATTATCTTCGTCTGGACCAATTTTAGCTTCGTAAAGTTCATTTATATTTTCATCTGGAATTCTAAAACTTGAAAGCATTTCAGTGGGCCAAATGGTTTTTGCACCTTCTGGCATATATTCCCTGATTAAAAGTCTAAGACCGATGTGCGACAAGCCAACCATAGGAGCTAAGCACACCGGAAAATTTGAATCTAAGGGCATCTTTTCAGAAATCATTAGGTGTTAGGTATCAAGATTACTTTAAGTTCACAATCTTGAAGTTGACCCTATGTCTTCAATATGAAACAAGTTTTAAGATATGACCCCTACAAACAGCACATTGATTGGAATTCTTGGCGATGGACAACTGGCGCGCATGCTTTGCCTTGAAGCCCACAAACTTAATATTCAAATTGCCATAATGACAACGTCAAAAGATTCCCCAGCGGCTTTAGTGAATTCGAATAATTTTTTGTGCGAGCAGATCAACCATGACTCCGTTCTAAAATTTGCAGAATTTTGCATGAAGCAGAATCCAGCTGCAATCATGACCATTGAAAGTGAATTCATTGATCCCGAATTTATAATAAATGCTCAAAATAAAACAGGTATTAAAGTATTTCCTTCAGTCGATAACTTAAAATTAATCAGAGATCGTAAACCTCAAAAGAACTTTTTGCTGGAAAACGATTTACCGACAAGTCCTATGATTGAATTCAAAGATCATAAGGAACTAGCCCGCCATTTCGAAAATACTAATTTGAAATTTAATCCCTTGGTTTTCAAAAAAAGACTTTTTGGCTATGACGGTTATGGCACCGTAATTTTAAATAATATTCATGACCTCACTAAGCTTTCCAAAGATGTTAATTTTCAAGATTGGATTTGTGAACACTTTATTCATTTCAAACGAGAACTTGCGATTAGTTTTGCTAGAAATGCCAACGGCGAATCTTGTGTTTTTCCTTGGGTTGAAACTTACCAGGAGCAATCCAAATGTTTATGGGTGAAGGGTCCGCAAAGCCCATCCGAATCTATGAAGTCGATGCAAAAAAAGATAAAAAGTGCGTTAGATAAAATCGACTATGTTGGCTTTATCACTTTTGAAGTTTTTGAAAATTCAGACGGTGAACTTTTTGTAAATGAGGTTGCCCCAAGAGTTCACAATTCGGCCCATTACAGTTTAGATGCTTTATATTTAAATCAGTTCAAAGCTCATTTAATCGCAGGTTTAAATTTAACCTTACCCGAAAAGCTAAAAGTCATTTCTGGCTTTGCGATGTACAATTTAATTGCGTCGAAAGAAGAAAATTACCCCGAAATTCCCAAAAATGGTTCGGAATACTTTTTACACTGGTACCAAAAACAGCAATCTCGCCCTGGAAGAAAAATGGGACATATCACGTCTTTAGCTTCAACCTTTGATGAAGCTTTGGTAGTATTAAAGAATAAATCGGGGGATTTTAATCTATGAAAGCTGTTAAAAAGTCGTTGAAACTGTCGACAAAACAATCGCCAAAAAAAGCTTCAAAGCCATTAAAACTGGTTTCAAATAAGGGATCGAAAAAACCAGTGGTCGGCATCATTATGGGCAGTGACTCTGACTTAAAAGTGATGACTGCTGCTAAAGACGTATTCGAAGATTTTGGTGTGAACTACGAAATTAAAGTTGTATCCGCCCATCGAACTCCAGAGCTTATGACTGAATATGCGCAAACAGCGTTTGATCGTGGCCTAAAAGTTATTATTGCAGGCGCTGGCGGCGCTGCACATTTACCAGGTATGGTCGCAGCAATGACGTGTTTGCCCGTAATAGGCGTTCCGGTGAATGTCACACCCATGCAGGGTTGGGACGCGCTACTTTCGGTGATGCAAATGCCGAAGGGTGTTCCAGTTGCTACAGTCGCCATTGATAATTCGGCCAATGCAGCTCTTCTTGCATTAAAGATCCTGTCGCTCTCTGACAGGAACTTAATGAACAAAATGAACATATTTATCGAAAAACAAAAAGATAAAGTCGCCAAAGCTAACCAAAAACTAAAATAAAGCCCAAATCAAGGTCACCAACAAGTCCAAGAATTTTAATTCCATGGAGTAGATCGTTAGATGGTATTTTTTTCCATAACTTTTTCATTTGGCTCAACCAAAGAGGCTTTAAAACAAAGGAAATGCTAATGACAGAATTTTTCTTAGCATCAATTTTGCATTAAGTTGTGAATGAAGTTATCGAAATCTGTTTATTCAAAATTTACTCAAGGCATTTGTTTGCCTTTTGTCGTTTTGATATATTTGTTTTACTTCCAAGTCAGTGCAGCCGAAAAAGACTTTTGGTGTGAAAGGTATTTATCTGGGAAGAATATTCTTAAGGCAGATCTTTCAGATTTACAGACAGAATGGCGAATCTTAGTAGGCCACAGATTAAGCCAAGCCCTTGTTCAAAAATCTCAAGCTTTAGGAACTAACTATACCAAGATGCAACTCAGTAGAGACATCAAAGTCGACTCATCCAGCGTCGTCAAATATGCGAATGGACTTCATTCAATACCGCTCACTCATGCCCAAAACATTTCTAAAATCTTAGATGTCGAACTAAATTGGCTGTTGGCTCAGGACTTATTGATCGCATTTAATGTGAATGGTTTTGAGGTTCAACCGGAAGACTTTAAAGGTCAGGGCATGTATCCCCTAGCCGATGCCTTTAAAGCATTAGTTTGGTCGCAACCTAAGTTAAGTATTGTTCATGATGATAAACTTCTGTCGGACATAGACCCTCAAATTTTTTGCATTGAAGACTGCAGCACAGAGGGACTCGTTAAAGAGCTTGCTCGTCGTGGATGGGATGTTAACTTGCGATTGAAAGACACAAACTAATTTCTATTTACTAAATAAAATGATTCAACCAAAGACTAAATTTCTTAATTAGTCTTACATTCTAAAAAATTTACTACGGCGAAGGTCTAGCATTTAAATATAATATTCTCTTATACCAACTAAGCCCCTTATAAATTTAAATACAATCCTGACAAATCTGACAGGTCAAAAAGCTAGTCTTGACGGAAATCTCACTTGTACAAAAAATCAAACCTATATCCATGGAGGGATTTAGGTATGAGATTTTTAGTTTTATTTCTAATTTTATTTACATCAATAAAGTCTTACTCGTTTCAAAGATGTGCCGTCGAGGACGTTGATCCTGCACAAAAATTTATTATCAATATCCAAACTCGATTAATGAGCACAGCAACCATGTTTAGTTCGACGACTACTTTAAAGACAAAAATTATTCCCGTTGTCGTACATGTTGTTGAAACCCAAATTCCAAATGCGACTTTAAATAAGCAAATTGATGTTATGAACACGGCCTTCGCTTTGACAGGTTTTAGATTTGAACTTGAAGACGTAAATTACATTCCAGTAAATCGTTGGACAAACTTATCCTATGGAAATTCAACAGAAAGAGATTTAAAGTCGTCTTTACGTCAGGGTGACAGCGAAACCTTAAACGTATACATCATGCCTTCATTGGGTTGGTTATTAGGTTGGGCGACATTCCCGTGGGACTATTCATCTGCTCCAGAAATGGATGGTGTTGTGATTGGTAAAGACACTTTACCAGGTGGCGACGGATTTCCGTTTGACGAGGGCGCGACTTTAACCCATGAGGTTGGTCATTGGATGGGTTTATTTCACACATTTCAAGGTGGATGTTCTGGAAATGGGGACTTTGTTGACGACACTCCTGCTCAGCGTTCTGAAAGCTCTGGTTGCCCACTAGGAAAAGACACATGTACTAGTCAACCCGGTTTAGACCCAGTTACGAACTTCATGGATTACAGCGACGATGCATGTATGACAGAGTTTTCAAACGGTCAGACAACACGTATGAATGCCAACTTTGCAACTTACAGAGCTAGTAACGGGTTTCCGTTATAATAAAAATACTTAATTAAAAAGTCGATAAACTATTACAAAAAAGGCTTCTTTCACGAAGCCTTTTTTATTTTAGTAATACTCTGCTTATTGGGAAAGTATTTTCGAAACTAACAAATAAGCCGATCAAAAATTATTGAATTAGTTGACGAATAGTAGCTTGTAAGATTCCGCCATTTTTAAAATTCTCTACATCATCATAAGTGTCTAAACGACTGTGGGCTTTGAAATTTTCTTTAGACCCATCCTTTCTAGTCATTTCAACGGTGAATTCTTGTCTTGGATTTAAACTTGTAAGGCCTTTGATTGAAAAGGTCTCTTCGCCAGTGATCTTTAAAGACTGCTTAGTCACGCCGTCCATAAATTGCAAAGGCAACACACCCATACCCGCTAAATTCGACCTGTGAATACGTTCAAAACTTTCAGCGATAACAGCGCGAACACCTAGAAGTGCTGTCCCTTTAGCCGCCCAGTCTCTAGAACTTCCAGTGCCATACTCTTTACCTGCAATCACAACCAGTGGAGTCTTAGTCTCTTGGTACTTCATAGCCGCATCGTAGATTGGCATCTGCTCGCCAGTTTTAGCAAACTTCGTATAGCCACCTTCAATTCCAGCAAGCATTAAATTTTTGATTCTAATGTTGGCAAAAGTTCCACGCATCATCACTTCGTGATTTCCACGACGAGAGCCGAATGAGTTAAAATCTTTCACATCTACTTTTTTACCTTGAAGATAAGACCCTGCAGGACTTGCCGCTTTAATATCCCCGGCTGGCGAAATATGGTCTGTAGTCACACTATCACCAAAGACCGCAAGCACGTTGGCATTTTCTATATTGCCAATCGTAGCCATCTGTTTTGTTAAGCCTTCAAAGTATGGAGGATTTTGTACGTAAGTGCTTTTATCATTCCACGAATAGGTTTGTGTTTTTGTCACTTGAATAGCTTGCCATTGTTTTGTTCCTTCAAAAACATTTTCATAACGATGTTTGAACATGGCAGGGCTAAGTACCTTAGTAATGACATCTTGAATCTCTTTTTGACTTGGCCAAATATCTTTTAAAAATACTGGGCTACCTTCGCTGTCAAAGTCCAGAGCTTCGGTCATTAAATTTTTTCTCATGGTTCCAGCAATCGCATAAGCAACAACTAAAGGTGGCGACGCTAAGTAGTTCGCTTGAACTTGCGGAGAAATTCGACCTTCGAAGTTTCTGTTTCCGGAAAGCACTGCCGATACGATCATGTTGTTTTCGTCGATGGCATTTTTGATATTTTCATCCAGAGGACCAGAGTTTCCAATACAAGTGGTGCAACCATAACCCACCACATGAAATCCAAGTTGATCCAAGGATTTTTGTAATCCCGCTTTTTCTAAATAGTCAGACACAACTTGAGATCCTGGAGCTAAAGATGTTTTAACCCATGGTTTAACAGTTAAGCCTTTGGCGCGGGCTTTTTGCGCTACAAGTCCCGCTGCGACCATCACGGATGGGTTAGATGTGTTTGTGCAACTAGTTATCGCCGCAATCACAACGTCACCTGATGTGATTGAAAAATCATGTCCTTCAACATCTACGGTTTTTACAGTCGAATTAAATCCAGCTTTTAAAGCGTGTTCAAAATCCGTATCAGCGTTTCTTAATTCTACACGATCTTGCGGTCGCTTAGGACCAGAAATACTTGGAACCACATCTTTTAAATTTAAACTTAACATCGAAGAAAATTCAGGATTTTGTCCTTTCACTCTCCAAAGACCTTGTTTTTTTGCATAGGCTTCAATTAAGTCAATTTGAGCATCGGGACGAGCTGTCAATTTTAAATATTTAATTGTTTCTTCATCAATCGGAAAAAATCCACAAGTAGCACCATACTCTGGAGCCATGTTGGCAATAGTTAAACGGTCAGCACACGACAATGAATTTAAACCATCACCACAGAATTCTACAAACTTACCTACAACACCTTTTTTTCTTAACATTTGGGTCACGGTTAAAACTAAATCTGTTGCCGTTGCGCCTTCAACCAATTGACCTGTTAACTCAAAACCAATTACTTCTGGAATTAAAATCGCAGTAGGTTTACCAAGCATCGCGGCTTCAGCTTCAATACCACCAACACCCCAACCTAAAACAGCAAGGCCATTTACCATAGTCGTGTGACTGTCAGTTCCAAAAACTGTATCTGGAAAAAACTGAGTTTCACCTTTATGTTTTCTTGTCCCAACAACAGGCGCAAGATATTCAACGTTAACTTGATGACAAATTCCAGTTCCTGGAGGCACAACTCTAAAATTATCAAAAGTTTTTTGACCCCATTTTAGAAATTCGTAACGCTCGCCGTTTCTTTCAAATTCTAAATCCATATTTTTTTGAAAAGCGTCAGCAGTTCCAGAAAAATCCACCATCACTGAGTGATCGATAACTAAGTCTACGGGCACAAGTGGATTAATCACACTCGGGTCGCCACCTAAAGCTTTTACTCCTTCACGCATCGCTGCCAAGTCTACAACGGCAGGTACCCCTGTAAAATCTTGCATTAAAACTCGTGATGGAAAAAATGGAACTTCATCTTCTGAAGATTTAGTCTGAAGCCAGCTTGCAATGGCTTTCATGTGAGATGCGTTTACAGACGGATGGTCTTGATGACGAAGTAAATTTTCAAGCAATACTTTTAGAGAAAACGGTAATTTCGAAATATCCCCAAAGTCATTAACGGCACTTAGATCAAAATACACACCTTCTAAAGATCCAACTTTAAGCGTTTTTTTTGCGCTAGCGAATTCACCCATAACACGTTCTCCATATCCTGTGATTTTAAGATACAAAGTTAACATGATTTTATAGCTTAAGGCTAAATATGACGCTCAAGGTATATGGTCGGTTAGTAATAAGACTAAAAAGCGCCTTGGGATGTTCCACCAGTAGGTGGAGGTGCAGGTTGCCCTGGGCCACCAGTGCCAGTATCTGTAGGCGGGGTGTTCATTAATCCATCATACATCGCAGGCTTTGTGATTCGATTGCCGAACAAAAAGCCAAAAAATCCAATGTCGTTGGACGAATGATTATATTCTGCAGATAAATTTCTATAGTTTTGAACTCGGGCCTCATAAGGCGATAAATCGGAAACACCACTGGCGCGGGCGCGTTCTAAGCTGGCTTCAGCAACGGATAGGTTCTCCAAAATTTTTTGCTTGTTTTGAGCATGTTGTTTTTTATGTTTGCGGTAGTAATGATTGGCAACAAGGGCAACGACAACGGCACCGATTGCTGTCCAGGTCCATCCACTTGACCAATTGATGTTTTTCAAAAAAGCGTGGGCCGGGGTAAGTTGAAATAAAAACGGTAGAATGAGCATCGAAATTTTGGGCGCAAAAGCATTAGCACTGATCGCATCCGATGGAGCTTTTATATTCTTCTTAAAACCTGCGCGAGGTGTTTGATAAGATTTAACAATTTCAAAAATCTTCTTTTGCCATAATTCTGTGTTGGCAGCCTCTTCATAAGAAAACGAATGACCGTTAATTTTATAAGCCACGTCTTCTTTATCAATCCATTTAAAAACAATTTTGATGGGTCCTGTTTGCAGGTAAAAGAAATCCTCACCATGCATGATTGAATCTATCGATAAGCCTTTAACTTTTTTTACATCTTTTAACATGGACTCGTATTCTTTAGGAGAAACAAACGCTTCTGAGGCCAAAACCAACTCTTCAGCGTCTACATTTTTGGTCTTCGCCATAAGTATTTCAGAGGCTTTATCCGCTTTTTCAGTAAAATCAATGACAGTTGTCTTTGCGGAATAGGCAGAACTTAGTCCCAACACCGTGACTAATAAAATCACTTTTAAATTTAAAAAAAGTAAATTTAAATTCAAAGGTCATCCTCCTTGAAATCTAGACTATGTATCGGAATGACATGGTTAAAACTAAATTCATTTTGTTAGGTTTTTTAGGACAAAATAAGAAAACGTATCATTTTGAAACGATAGAAGTTGTTGAGATTCCTGGTTTCTCATCAAATATGAAAACCGTGGGAAATCTTTTCAAGGTCTTTAACAGCACTTATGTACTTTTAGGGTCTACATTGGTATAAAAATCCAATGTCCTACAAAATAAAGATTGAAAAAGATCGCATTAAATTTTCATCAGCCCATTTCACAATTTTTGGTGCCACCGAAGCTGAAAGACTTCATGGTCACAACTATTATCTTTCTATCGAAATTCAGACCGAAGGTGTGGACTCTTTAGGGTTTGCAATCGATATGAAACCTTTAAAGGATATTGCCTATGACTTGTCCCAAAAACTTGATGAGTACATCTTATTACCCAGCGAAAACCCATTCTTAAAAATCACAAAATCAGAGGACCAAATTCATTGTGTTTGGAACACTAAAAAGTATTCGTTCCCAGCTGATGACGTTCAAATTTTACCAGTGACAAACATAACATGCGAAAATTTAGCCTATTGGTTTTGGCAAGAAATGAAGCCTAAATTGCCTAAAAAAATAATTAAGCTGAGCGTCAGTGTGAAAGAAACCAATGGTCAGGAGTCTATTTATGAAAATGTCATTTAAATATAGATTTGAATCAGCTCACAGGTTTGTATTTTCTGACAGAGAATGCTCTACCCCTCATGGTCACACTTGGTCTGCTACGCTGAATTTAATCGCATCAAGTGAAGACTTAAATGAAAATAACATGATCGAGGATTTCGCAGTTTTAAAAAAAGACTGGAAATCGTTCATCACATCAACAGCCGATCACAGTTTCTTACAATAGCGATGACCCTATCATTCCTACTTTAAAAACTCACATACCGAATTTTAGAGGTCTACCTTTTCCAGGGGATCCAACTACAGAAATGATCGCAGGTTTATTTTTTGTGAAGGCTTCGGCCTTGTGTGAAAA
>JANODG010000199.1:0-7356 GCA_031412575.1 Bdellovibrionales bacterium | reverse complement strand
CAAGTCCAGCATTCGGAACCTGGCACCTTTTGGAGTTTAGTAGGTTAAAGGGTATTTTGGGGCTTTGATTTTGTAGTTTTTGTTGAACGCGGTAGAGCCGATGTTTTCGGGTTTGGTGTCGGCGTCGACCATAAGGTTTTTGTTAAGTTGAAGTTTTAAATAATTAAGGGCTTTTTCTGTGCCGTATTTGTTAAGTAAATTATCGTACTCTATGAAACTTTCTGAGATTAAGGATTTCCCCTTAAACCTCATGTCTAAGACTAACCAGCCGGAATTTTCCTGGGTCAGTATGTAATTAAAAGTCATGTTATCTAAGTAATTTTTATTTGAACAAGATAGAGCGGGGGAAAGTACCACGTCGAATTGAATCATTTTTTTAGAACAATTAAAACTTACGTTTTCATTACCGCTGCACGTATAGTTTTTAGATCTTAAAGGATGTGGAAAGATTGGAAATTTTAAAATCTTAGAAAAATTTTGTTTGATTTCAGGATTGTTTGTAATTTTAAAGCCCTGATCTTCTCTTAATAGGGCCTGCTGTTGAATTAAACCCCAAAACTGAAATCGTATCCAATTCCAAAATATATTAAATTCTGTATTTGTATTTAATTTTTGATTCCAATAAATGGTGTTGAAAATGGTGTCAAAAATTTTGACTCTGGAACTATTTGCTTGTTGCGAAGAAAAGTTTTCGTTAGTTAATTGTAAGTGCAAAGTGTAAAGACTGTTTTTTAAGAATTCTGAAGCTTCTTTGTGGTCATCAAGAATTTCTGGTTTTGAGCACTGGTTAGCGTAACTTAAATTTGTACATAAGCAAAAAACTAAAACTTGCAGGCTTAAAAACCTTTTTAGAAATGATAATTTCATGAAAATCCTTTTCACTTTAGTTGGGACCAATGAAGTGGTGCCCTTAGCCGATGTTTTTAAACACGGACGACCTTTCATAAAATAGTGTTTCACAAGTTATTCTTCGAGTCTATTTCATTTGATGCGAAGTTCACTGCCTTTGAATTCCAGCTCAAAATCTAGAGTTTCAAGATCACCTCTTGTAAGCGCTTTATTAAAATCCTTTTGACGATTGAGCAGACTTAAAAATTCCCTTTGATTTGATCTACAGATCATAACCTTCTTTTTCCCTTTTTCTTTTTGCCAGTCGCCTACGACTCGAAATTTATCTTTGTGTGGCATCGGTTTATCCTTGGAAATCCATAGGTAAGAAAATGTTAAACTTGAAGTGTCAAAAGGAAGAATTTTATAAAGCTCTCGGGCTAATGTCGGAATCTGAATTTTAGTTCTATCAAAGCACCAATCTTTTTTGGATTCATAATAAAGCGGACATTTTTCACAATGAGTGCAGGGAGCGATTGGACTAAAGTCATGAGTTGCTGAGGTTGATTTAAATTCTAGTAGTTGTCTGGAGATTTTTTGCGTCGAAGGTTCAAGGATACAGATGTTTTTGTAGTTCCAAAAACTTTCGGGAATTTCAATTAATTCATTGAGTGCATAAGATAAAATTAGCGTTTCGTTATTATCAAAGGCTTTCATGTTATCAGAGTTTAAATTTGTGGTGATAGGTTTTACATTAAGACTATTATTTTTTGAGGCAGCCTTGAGCTTTTCAAGCATTGACCTATATATTTTTTCGCCCAGGTGAGTTGACTCTGGATATGGCTCGTTGAAGTTATACTGAATATCAGGTCTTTGAAACTTAATTAAATGAGCCAACTTAAAAGTCAGCGGTCCAGCACCAAAATCATAAAAGTTATTTAGATTCTGAAAGTTCAAAACTTCCATACGCTCAAAAGCTTTGAGCCATCTAAAAATATTCATGGGTAAAAAGTGTGCAATATAAGAGGCCGTAAAATCTTTGGATTTCCAAGGAGAAGTGCCTTGGCGATTGATGAAATATTCGGAACTTTGTAATATAGCTTTTGCTAACAGACTTGGCTTTTGATAGGTATAACCAAGACGGTTTAGCTCTTGCTCTATGCAAAGGTACAAGGAATCGATGGCAAGCTCGGTCATAACCAGCTTATGTTCAACTTCCGATCCCGTAGATGGACTTTTATTTTTATTTACTTCATTTGAGGATGTCATTTGTGATCGAGCATAACATAAATGAAACTATTAGTAAGCTGATTCAGTACGGTCAAAGGCTGGATCAAAAAAATCTATTGTCAGCGTTTGACGGCAACCTTAGTGCAAGGATATCAGATGATCATATTTTGATTACTAAATCGGGCTGCATGAAAGGTCTTCTCGGTGTTGAAGACTTTGTGGTTGTCGATCTAAATGGACAAAAAGTTCGCGGGTACTTGGAAAATAAATTTTTGTTGAATAAAAAACAGACCGAGCTTTCGAGCTTATCCGAACCTTCCACAGAAACAGTCATGCATTTGGAGATTTATAAAAATCAAAGATTGGCAAAATCTGTGTTTCACGCCCATCCACCCACGGCTATTGCATTTAGTGTGGCTCATCCTGAAGTAAACACTTTCCCACTAAACTATATCTCTGAACTAATTTTAGCTTTAGGTGAAGTTCCGATTGTACCCTATCAGCGTCCTGGCACACCAGAAATGGGTGAGGCTCTGATCAAATTTTTAGAACAATGCAAGGTGATGATACTGCAGTTTCATGGGGTGGTCAGTTGGGGCGAGGACATTGAAGAAGCTTATCGGGGTGTAGAAAGAATTGAACATGCCGCAGAAATCTATTTAAAAGCTAAAATGTTCGGAAAGGTGAATCAAATCGGTGAAAGTGAAATGAATTACTTAAAAGAACTTAGAAAAAAAATTGGGTTTAAAAACTTATAGAATTTAATTTTTTTCGAATTCATTTAAGTTAATCTTTATTTAAAAAATTAGGGGAGTGATTTTGTCTGAAAAATTTCTGCATGAAACTTCAAGTTTAAGATTTAACCGTTCAAAAGTCGAAATCTTAGACCAAACATTACTGCCCCATGAAGCTCATTGGGTGGATATCACATCACCCAATGAAGCCGTGCTTGCCATTCAAAGTCTAAAAGTTCGTGGAGCACCTTTAATAGGGGTTACTGCTGCTGTTTGCTTAGGAATTTTTTGTCTACAAAATTCAGATCAAAAAATAAGACTTCACTGGTTACACCAATTAATTTCATCCCGTCCGACGGCCGTAAATTTGGTGCACTTTTTGACCGAGATGAAAACTTTGATCGTTGGTAATACTTCGGCCGAAGAAGTTTTTCAAATGTCAGTTCGCTTTTTTAAAGAAGACCAATCGATGTGCCAAAAGATTTCTGAAGTAGGTCTTAAAGAGTTCCTTCAAAAATTTAAAAAAGATAAACCTAAAATTTCAGTATTGACCCACTGTAATACAGGTGGTCTGGCAACTGCAGGTGTGGGCACAGCTTTAGGTGTTATAAAAAATCTAATCAAAGATTTTGATTTACACGTTTTTGTGGATGAAACTCGGCCACTGCTTCAAGGTGCAAGGTTAACGGCATGGGAGCTAGAAAGAGAAAAAATTAATTTCGACTTGATCTGCGATAATATGGCGGGTTTTTTGATGTTACAAAAAAAGGTCGATGCCGTGATTGTTGGGGCCGATCGCATCACTGCAAACGGTGACGTTGCAAATAAAATTGGTACTTACAGCTTGGCAGTGCTTTGCCAGTATCATAACATTCCATTTTACGTAGCTGCACCTTCTACAACTTTTGACAGTGCAATTGAATCAGGTTTTCAGATTCCAATCGAACAAAGAAATCCGGATGAAGTTCGTGGTTACAACAACCAATCTTTAAACCAAAAAGTCTTTTGGGCTAAAGATACATTTAATGTTTATAATCCTTCATTTGACTGGGTTCCTGCATCCTTGATTTCGGGTTGGATCACAGAACATAAATGTTATAAGCATGAAGATGTTAAAAAAGGTGATTTTAAAAATTTTAAAAAAGCAGAAATAATTTTAGGAGGCATGTAGTATGTGGGCAATTATTGGTGGATCGGGTTTTGAAAAATTCGATGGTTTTAAAATTTTAGAAAGACTAGACACAAAAACTCCATTCGGAAATGCATCTTCAGGGCTTGCACGTGCAGAATTAAATGGGCAGGAATTTATATTTTTATCAAGGCATGGAAGCCACCATGAAATTTTACCAAGTCAAATAAATCACAAAGCCAATATCTTTGCTTTAAAAAAATATAAAGTTAAGGCCATCCTTTCTTTTTCTGCGGTTGGCTCTTTACGCGAAGAGCTTGCCCCTGGTGATTTAGTGATTCCGGATCAATACATCGATCGCACAAAAAAAACACTTCAGCAGACCACCTTTTTTGGGGATGAAGTTTTGGGAAATTTGGTCGGGCACATGTCTATGGGCGAGCCGATTGATACTAGAATATTTCCAGTTTTAAAAAAAATATTAAAGGCTAAAGAATTTAAAATGCATTTCGAAAAAACATACATATGTATGGAAGGACCGAATTTTTCAACTCGTTCAGAATCTAAAATGTATCAGACTTGGGGCGCAGACATTATTGGTATGACTAATTTTCCAGAATACGCCCTAGCCAAAGAAACCAATATTCTCTATTTACCTTTATGTTTTGTTACAGATTATGACAGCTGGAGACAGGACGAAAATCCAGTCACTTTAGAAGAGGTTTTGGACCTAATGAGAAAAAATAACGGCAAAGCGTTTTCATTGATCAATACGATTCTGAGTAGCTTGGAATTAAAGGAAATTTACACAAACTACAAAACTGGCTTCCCGATGGGTGTGATGTCAAATTTAGAAAATCTATCAAAAGAGCAAAAAGGTTACTTAAATTCCTTATATTAGTTCAAAGTTTAGTATTTAAGCCAAAAGCTAAGGTTTAAATACAGATCAAAGTCTAGTTTGGTTAAATGAGTTTAATCTTTCTGATTATAATGTCGAAAAATATCATGAGGTAAACTTATGAAACATTTTAAGATCTTAGCATTAACTTTTTCCCTATGCTTAATTACTTTCACTTCGAACGCGCAAACAGATGCCGCCGATGAAGGAATGAATTTAAATCAAGATACAGATTCAATCACTCTGGATGGATCAGATCTTGAAATGACCAACACAAATGATTCCGAATTAGAAGAGTCTGCAGACTTAGAAAGAATTCCTGCCTCTGAAACGCCAACGGAAATAGCGCCATCAGCAGTTAGCACAGAGCCTGTTGCACCCACTGAATCCGATATTGGTGAACTTACGTTAACTCCTGAAGATGAGCAGATGGCAGAGGCCGCAGAGCCAAAAGCCGATACATTACCAATTAAAACAGAAGAAGAACAACCAGTTCAACCGATGGCAACTATCGAAGAGTCAAAATCTAATACAGCAAATTCAAATGCATCTAATCAACAAGCCGCTTCATCTGCAAACGCAGTTGATTTAGGTCCAGTTGTCGGCGACCAAAAATACAAAATCACATGTCAATTGAACGACGACATCCGTGAAATCACAGCCATTCAACAAGCTGATGGCTCTGTAGGAGTTGTATACAAAAGATTCGACACAGTAAAAACAATCGCAATCGCCCGTCGCGATCCAGCCTACGCCGACCAAGTCGTAGACAAAATCTACAATAACTTAGCGAACGGCAAATACCCCTACGCCTGCAAGAAGGATTAAAACCTAAAAAAATCCTTCATTCCATAGATTTACAAATCAAATTTTTATTTTCCCTCCACCACCTAAAGAGTGAGTTCGGCTTGGCACATTGGCTTGCAAACTAATTCTTACGGAACGAAGGTTCCTATATCAATAAATGTCGACCCGCCCATCCATGGGCTCTGGCGCGAGTCGCCTTCTGCCAAACCAATTTTATTTTCAAATTATATGTTCGTTGTGGCCGGCGGCGAGCGCATCCTGCTCTCGCGAGGTCGACATTTATTGATATAGGAACCTTCGTTCCGTAAAAATTAGTTAATGCAAGCCATTGTGCCAAACGTATGTTTGAGCTCTTTAGGTGGTGGAGGGAAAATAAAAATTTGATTTGTAAATCTATGGAATGAAGGAAGATTTTTTTTAGGTTTTTATCCTGTGTTTCCCATGCCGGAGGCGAGGGATTGGATGGTGAGTAGGAGGTTGTATTTGTCGGATGCGGTGAATTGCTCTGGTGTGGATGAATTTTTCTTTAGAAGTTCTATTTGTAATCGATTTAAGTGTTCTAAGACTTCAAGGCGTCCGTAAAGTTTGTCCTCTAAGTTTACGTGATTAATTTTTTGAGGATCAATTATGAGAAGTAAATACTTTTTTAACTTTAAGAATTCGGTTTCAATTTCTGAGAAAAAATCTTGCCCTGTCCATAGTGTTTGGTCATATTTTTTAAAGACGTCCATGTCTATTTTTAGATAGGTCATGTAAATTAAATCCATAGTGGATCTGAAGAGAAAAAACTTTTCATAAAGATCTTTCATGACGACTAGTCCATATTGATCAACGGCGGATTCTAATGAAGTTCCGGCCCCATACCAGTTGGGCAAAAGACATCTATTTTGGGTCCAACCAAAAACCCATGGTATGGCTCGGTAAGATTTTTTGCTGCCTTGCCGCTTTGAAGGCCGACTTCCAATGTTCAAATCCCCGATGTGACTTACTGGAGTTACTTTTTCGAAATAGTCTAAAAAATTTTCTTTGTTTAAAAGGTCACGATATTTATTTTTTGAAGTCTCGCTTAATTTTGAAAATATGTTTTCATAATTTTGTAATTCGTGGTTATTTTTATGCTCCATAAATTTATAATTTATAATACTCATCGCGTAGGTCATCATCGTTTGAACAGCAATAGGGGCAAATCCAAATCGATCAAAAATAACTTCACCTTGGACAGTCATTCGAAATCCATGCTCCATAGATTCAACCGGGCATGAAGCGACTGCATGTTGAACTGGTCCGCCACCGCGACCGATGCTTCCGCCTCGACCATGGAAAAATTGAACCTTGAAGCCAAAATCTTTGCAGATCTGAGTTAATTTTTTTTGTGCTAAATAAAGATTCCAAACAGAAGCCAATCGACTTCCCGTTTTAGCACTGTCAGAGTATCCAAGCATTATGGGAATAGTATTCTGTAAATTTGCACTTAAAGTTAAATACTTAGTTAAAATTTGAGGTGAATTTTCCAGATCTTCTAAAGTTTCAAACAAAGGAACAACGTTAGCTTGGATATTTAAAATATCAAAAAATTTCTTAAGTAAAAAAAGATCAGAGGCCGAACGTGTCATAGATATGATGTAATTAGGAAAGGTCTTACTACCTAACTTCTTAATTAATTTTAAGGTATTAATAAAATCAACGGATTCAGATTTTAAATCTTTAGTCTTTTGATTTATTTCACTGGA
>JANODG010000198.1:0-13196 GCA_031412575.1 Bdellovibrionales bacterium | reverse complement strand
TTGCCTTTTACTTTTTCTGCTTTTAAATCAGCATACGAAGGATCGTTTTTAGCTAATGCAATAGTTTTTGTTGAGTCTGCTTTTTTATAAACAACACCTGTTGAATTGTCAGCTTGAGTGATCACTGTGATCTCTCTGACGTCAGCGCCCGATGTGCATGTGTACTTATATTTTTGAGTTCCAGTCACATCGCCCAATTCTACTGGTGTTGAATTTGCGGCTTCAGCTGTTGTAGTTTCTGTTAATACTTTATCAGAAGTATCATTGGCCTTTGAGGTCGCAGTTTCAGCAGGTTGGGCAGGATCAGAATTTTGTGCGTTTGAACTTGAAAACGATAAAACTAAAAATAAACATAAAAAATATTTCATAAAATCTCCATTGAAAGGTTGTACTTATATGATTGGAAATTTTATGAATTTTGTCTATAAAAAAAACCGAAAGTTCACGAGCACGAATCTAGACATCAAGGGTTAAGCGATAACGCTTAAAGTCTGTTGTTTTGTGCACAAGATTAATCGTTCAAATCCACATTATAGACTTGACTGCAGTATTCACAGACGATTTCAGCTTTGCTTTCATGGGGCAAATTTTCTTGTTGGTTTGCAAAAGCCAAAGCTCTTTTTGCACGGTCTAAACTGCAATTACATCCAAACGCTATCTCTGCATTGGAAGTCATACGGCCTGTTTTATCCAAAGCAATCTTAGCCATCGAAGCGATGGGGTCCTTCAAATCAATATTCCATTGGGATAGCGATCCAAGTTCATTGATTTTTTCGTCCCAAAAGGAAGAAATCAATTCAAATCGCATATTGTCCGTTTGTGGAAACACTTCAAAAAAGTAACCTAAGGCTGACTCCAACTTTAAATCCTTTGAATCTGTATCGTAATTCACCCATAAGTTCATCGCACAACGTCTTTGCTCGGACTGGTGCAAATATTCTAGAGAGTCTAAACAAACGTCGCCTTTGGACTGAACAATCCCTGTGTGAATCTTCTTTTGATCGCGAAGCACCTGTAAAACTCCTGCGCCGAGTTTTTCATTCAAAGTACCTGCAAAGGCATTAGGATTTTGAATCGTTCCCCGCCCCGATCTATTCTCGTTCACATCGACGTAAATGTTTCCAAATATCCCATCCACACTCCACTGCAATTTAGTGCGGTGGTCGAAGTCCTTGGCCGAAAGTTCATGGATTAAAAAACAAGACAACATGGCCTGTCCTAAATGAATTCCAGCCGGAGGCATCGACTTCGTATTTGTCAAAATTGTGTTAATTGTTTGGGTGGCGTCGACAAAAATGAACTGAGCACTTGAATCGTGAGTGATGAATTTTGAAACTTTATCCAATGTAATGACTCCTAAGCTTTCATTTTCTTTGCAATACGTCCATAAATTGCCTATTTTAGTGATAATTTTCACTGTAATTGGATTGCAGATGACTAACCTTCACTTAGACTATATTTTTTTAACTCATGTTCCAGAAATATGCTACTTTGTGGCCTTATTTGACCGGAATTTTCAAAGGAAGTTTTATGACATTGTGGGATCTAAAATCTAATCAGAAAGCTTATATTAAGGAAATTTCGAGCGAAAGCCCTCAATATGACAAGCTTTTAAGTTACGGGTTCAAACCCGACCACCCCATCAAGTTTTTGTATAAAATGGCTTTGAACGGCCCTCGAGTCTATCAAATCGGAGAGAGTATTTATTCTTTAAGCCACTCGATGGCCAAAAATATCATGATCAGTTTAGATGATCCCGAAAATAATTTCGAAGATTATTTGTCTAAAAAATTAGAAACACTGGCTTCAAGTAATCAACATAAATCGCGCAACATGGGTTTAATGTACGCCAGTCACCCATCAAATAACAATTTAGTTACAAATACATCTTCACTTAAACCCTTGAATTCGGTGTATGCACGGCACCCGATGCTTAAGCCTTTAAGTTTAGTTCGAATCAATAACCCTGGTCTTAAACTTTTAAATAAACATTAGACGATGAGCGAGATTTTTTTAGTTGGCCGACCCAATGTTGGCAAGTCGTTTTTATTTAATAGGCTAACGGACTCAAATCAAAAAATTGCAAATTTCGCTGGTGTCACCGTCGAAAAAAAATCTCAGTTTCTTCTTGATTCAGAAGATTTGAAAGTGACTGACCTGCCGGGAATTTATTCTTTGGTTCCAACGACCAAAGATGAAAGAATATCTATTCGAAACTTAAAAGAGTCTTCACCAGAAGATTTGATCTGTTTGGTGGTAGAAAGTTTAAAGTTTAAATCCCAGATCGATTTTTTGATTGATTTTAGAGGATGGTGCGAAAAAAATTCTCGCCCACTAATTATTTGCATTAACATGAAAGACGAAGCCGATAAAAATGGAATTCAGATTAATATCAAAAAACTCGAATCAATTCTTGAAGTTCCAGTTTTCTACGTTTCTGCTAAAAATGAGGACGGGCTTAGTAATCTTAAAAAGTTTTTGTTTGAAAAAAAATGGGCTCCCCCTGCTATTTTAAATTCCGATTTCCTAAGCGAGGCAAAAGATTTAAGTTCCCCACAGGATCTACGAAATAAATTAAAATACGCTATATCTGAATGTGTGACAGGGGATTTTTCAAAAGTATTAAAAGTTCAGAATCAATTAGATCGATTATTTTTAAGTCCTTTGATTGGTCCCTTACTTTTTTTAGCTTTCACGTTTGTGCTTTTTCAATCCATATTTTCTTGGGCTGAACCTTTTATGAATTTGATCGAAAATGGGATCGCAGCCCTTTCATCTATCGTTTCACCGCACTTCGAAGGTCAACTTCAGTCTTTTATCGACAACGCGATCTTTGCAGGCTTTGGTGCATTTTTAGTTTTTACACCGCAAATTTTTATTCTTACATTCATCATCACTTTCTTGGAAAGAAGCGGTTACATGAGCCGCGCTGTTTTAATTTGTCACCAACCTCTAAGTTGGTTTGGCCTACACGGAAAAAGTTTTATACCATTGATGACAGGCCATGCGTGTGCGGTGCCCGCTATCTATTCTACCCGGACCATAGAAAATGATTGGGTTCGAAAACTTACGATTTTTATCTTACCACTAACAGCGTGTTCTGCACGTATTCCCGTTTATGCTTTACTGATCCAGCTCTTAATCCCAGACAGAACTATATTTTTTGGTTTATTTGGGACTCAAGGCTTGGTGTTTTTCTTAATGTATTTTTTTGGAATTTTTATGGCTTTGATCGTGAGTGTTTTGATCACAAAGTTTTCTAGAGTGAAAAGCGTTAACGACGATTTTATTTTAGAGCTTCCAAAATATCGTTTACCAGAGCTAAAAGTTTTACTTTCTAAAGGACTTAAGACATCAATCGACTTCATTAAAGACGCAGGTCCAGTGATTTTTGTGTTAAACGCGGTGATCTGGGCTTTAAGTTCTTACCCTATAAATGATTTAGGACTTAAAGGGTCTTACATGGCGCAATTTGGAAAGTGGCTAGAACCCGTGTTTCAACCCATTGGTTTAGACTGGATCCAAGGTGTTGCAGTATTAAGTTCTTTTGTGGCCAGAGAAGTTTTTGTGAGTACTTTAGGTTTACTCTATGGCCTTAAAGCTGATCAAAGTGAAAGTATAGATTCACTCACAGGCTTAGCGGAAATGCAGAACTTAAGTTTTGCATCGGGAATTTCTTTACTTATGTTTTTTGCAATTGCCTTACAGTGCATGAGTACGGTTTCTGTGATTCACAAAGAAGGATCGAAAAAGATGGCCTATACGGCCTTAATATTTTATTTAATACTTGGATATTCAGTAGCCTTCGTAACCTATCAAATCTTAAATTTCTATTCATGAACTTGAATTTAAATTCGATTTTAATATTAACACCACTTAAGATAGAACTAAATTATCTATTAAAAGGTTTTGAAGACCTTGGTCATAAAAGCAAAATCCTGCAAATAGAAAACAGAATTTTTCATCACTTCGAAAGTCTTCCCTATTTTTTAACCCTTGGTGGACATGGAAAAGTCAATTTCGCGATTCAGACTTTTGATTCGATCTTAAAACTTCAGACGAAGAAATCTATTGAAGGGGTTTTTTGTGTGGGTTGCGCGGGTTCACTTAAAAAAGAAATTTCAGAGGGTCATATTGTCATTGGGCTAACAACGATCGAACACGACTATAGAACAAATTTCATAAAATCACCTCGTCCTTCATTTACTGCTTCGCCTAAGTTGATAGGTTTGTTCGATTCCCTATTACAAACTGATTCACAACTGCACTTAGGCCATATAGCCAGTGGTGATGAAGATATTTCGACTCAAACCCGCGCTCAAGAAATTTTTGAGCTTACAAAGGCTGACGCCGTTGCCTGGGAGGGCATAGGTGGAGCAAAAACATGTCAGCTTTTAAATCTTCCCTTTCTTGAACTTCGAGGAATCACTGACAACTGTGTTTTAAACGTCGACATCGATTTCAAAGGAAGATTAAAATTAGCCATGGATCACTGTGCTAAAGTTCTAGTTCAAATCGCTCTGTAAATAACCAGATATGTGATTATTTATAAAAATCGATTTTAAAATTACAAGACGAAAAAGTTAATTCAACCATCTAGCAGTATCTAAAAACATAGTTTAGAATTTTCAAATGGTTATAGCACAAACACTTTCACTGCTTTTAATTTCAAATATTTTTATGACCTATGCTTGGTATGGTCACCTTAAGTCTTTAAACCATAAACCAATTTTTATTGCGATTGTGATCAGTTGGAGTTTAGTTACCGTGTTCATCGACAATATCTCCGACAAGGTCTTCTAAAATATCTTCCAATGTGACGATTCCCAAATTTATACTGCTTGAAGAGTCCCTAACTATTCCAATATGAGTTCTTTTCTCTCTGAATAGACGCATGATTTTATCTTGTCGAATATGTGGCTCGATAAATAGTGCGGGTCGTATTGAGCTTAAAAATGAATCGTTACTTTGGTTAGCAATTAAACTTGTAAGAGCATCTTTCATGTGAAGAACACCAATTACGCTTTGAAAATTATCTTTAACCACAGGAAAACGTGTGTACATTCTTTTTTGAGTTAGAAGTAAGTTATCTTCAAAACTATTTTCGGTGTTAATGAATTGAACTTGATGCTCCGGAATCATGATATCCATTGCACTTTTGTCAGAAAACTCAAAAGCCTGATGAATGATTTTAGCTTCACTTTCAGAGATAATACCATCTTCATGGGAATCTTTTAAAACTAATTTCAACTCTTCTTCGGAAAAAGACTCGTCTTGATTTACTCCGTAACCTATCCAACGAAGAATTATATTTGCAAGGGACGTGAAAATTTTAATAAGTGGTTTTGCAAATTTATAGAAATAATTTAAAGGCTTTGAAATGAACAAAGTTACTTTCTCTGCTCTTTGTATAGCCATGCTTTTGGGAACCAGCTCACCCAGAACAACATGAAGCAAAGTGATTATAAAAAAGGAGACTCCAAATCCTATGGCGTGAAATTGTGTGGGATATTCTAAAGCCTGCTCAGGAAAAAAAATCAAAAGTAAATTATAAAAACTTTCCTCACCCACCCAACCCAAAGCCAGACTGACTAAAGTGATACCTAATTGTGTGGCGGACAGATATTCATCCAATTCGTCAATCATCAAGATACTTATTCGAGCAGCTGCTACACCTTTGCCTTCAAGTTCTTTCAGACGTGTGCGACGAACTTTAACAATTGCAAATTCGGAAGCAACAAAAAAACCATTAATAAAAACTAATACTATTGATAAAATTATAAAAAAGACAGTGACTGATAAATGAGGTGTATGTAGTTCCACTTAGTTTTTAGATCTCAATTTGAATTCCGACTTCCATAACCTGTTCAGGAGGAATGTTAAAATAAGCCGTCGGACGAGCCGAATTCTTGGACATAAATGCAAAAAGATGTTCTCGCCACAGGGACATGCCTTCTTCTTTAGTTGGTATTATAGTTTCACGACCTAAAAAGAAAGTGGTGTCTGAGATTTCAATTTTTAATCCCTTTTTTTCTGCACATTCTAAAATGTCATACATGTCTGGGCTTTCCATAAATCCATATTTAGAAACAATACGAAAAAAGTTGGAATTCATTTCTATAATTTCCACCCGTTCAGATTTATGTATTCTTGGTACTTCTTCATAGAGCACTGTAAGAATAATATTTTGGGCGTGCAGTACTTTATTATGTTTAACGTTGTGTAGAAGAGCCGGAGGGGCTCCTTCATTAGAACTACTCATAAATATTGCTGAACCAGATATTTGTGTTAAAGGCTCATCTTTTATTCGTTGAAAGAATGTGTCTATAGATAAAGATTTTTGTTTTAACTGTTGGGCTAAAATCTTTCGTCCGTTTTTCCATGTTGTCATAAGAATAAAAATAAAGGACGCAACAACGATTGGAAACCAACCCCCATCTGAAACCTTAGCTAAATTTGCAGTTAAAAATAATAAATCAATGGATAGAAAAACAATTAAAAAACAAAATATGGAAGGCCAACCCCATTCCCATTTTCGATAAGCCACTAAGGAAACTAAAACTGTCACAATCACCATCGTAAGTGATATGGCAATACCATAAGCGGCCGCCAGTGCACTTGAGGTTTTAAAGGTTAAAACTAACCAAGCTGTTAATAGAAAAAGAGTCCAATTAATAAAAGGAATATAAATTTGACCAATTTCGTGACTTGCAGTGTGAATAATTCTAACTCGCGGAAAATATCCTAACTGCACAGCTTGTCTGGTTAGGGAAAAAACACCTGAAATTAAAGCTTGTGAGGCGATAATTGCAGCTAAAGTTGCAATGGCCACTAAAAAATATAATGCCCAATCTGGTGCTAGTAAATAAAATGGGTTTTCAGCGGCCAAAGGATTATTTAAAATCAAAGCCCCTTGCCCAAAATAATTTAAAAGTAAACCAGGTAAAGCAATAAAAAACCAAGCTCTTTGAATAGGTTTAATTCCAAAATGTCCCATATCTGCGTAAAGAGCTTCGCCACCGGTGACCACAAGAAAAACAGCTCCAAGAACTACAAAACCATTGAATCCATTTTCAATAAAAAAGTTAATCGCATAACCAGGATTTAAGGCATTTAGTATTTCGGGATGTAAAATAATACCATACACACCTAATGAACCAATAACCGTAAACCATAAAAAAATAATTGGTCCAAAAATAGAACCAATTCGTGCTGTACCATAACGCTGAAAAGAAAATAAAATCATCAAAATTCCAATCGTGATGGGGATGATGTAAGGTTCAAAAAGTGGAGTAGCTATTTTAAGTCCTTCTACAGCACTCAAAATAGAAATAGCTGGTGTGATCGCACCATCACCAAAAAGTAAAGCTGATCCAAATAGACCAAGGTACAAAAGAATTTGACTCCATCGGTACTTAGCTAAAACACGAGGGGGCAGAGCAAGAGCTGTTAATGCCAACACACCACCTTCACCTTTATTATCAGCTTTTAAAACGAAAAAGAGATACTTTAGTGAAATCGTCAGAAACAAAGCCCAGATAATTAAAGATAGCACTCCAAAAATATTACCTTGAGTAACTGGAATTGAATGTGGACCATGAAAAGCCTCTCTGACAGCGTACAGAGGACTTGTTCCAATATCACCTAAAACAATTCCAAGGGCAGTTAATGTCAGGGCGCGCGTAGAGATACTTTTATTATCAGTAGACATAATTTAAGATAGACTATCATGCGATTTGAAATGAACCAATAGAATTCAAGCCACAGCATAAGCCCACCCAACTCAAAATGCTTAAAACAAAAGCGATATGCATTTAAAACCAAAATTTTGATAGCAAGCAGGCAAATATAAAGAACAAAACAAAATTAGCAAATAAGAACTAAAATTGATTGGGTGGGATTAAATAATAAATTAGATCCCGATTTGATGAAACTTATGTTCGAGTTTCCCACGAACACTTCTGATTTTAGAAATCAGTTTTGAAATAGAGTCTTCGATTTTAATATATTTCTCAGTCAGCAGTTCAGCAGAATTTGTACTGCTTTGGGAATCTACAAAAGCAATACTGCCAGACAGATTAATTGGTTTAAAATTCTTAGAGTTTAATTGATTATCTTTTGTTAAAGAATTAACTTTCGCTTTTGTTTCCCGATATTCTTTTAAAGCTTTTCTAGCCCCAGGAATTGAAAACTGATCTACATATAAAAATTTTTTAATTAAAATTACTGTTTCGACATCACGTCTCGAATATATTCTTTGATTATTAATGGCTTTTTTTGGATTTAAAGATTTAAATTCCTGTTCCCAATATCTTAAAACATAAGGTTTAACTTGAACGAGGTCAGCCACGTCACCGATTTTAAAAGCCATCTGATCGGGAATTTTTTTAAATTCAAGATCCAGATTTTGATCAGAGTCCGAATGCGGCAATAACTCAAAATGTTCATTAGATGTAGTCTCAGTTCCAGAAATTTTTTCTGATAAATGATCAGTAAGATTTGATGATACGTCCTCATTCATGAATTAAACTGTCTCTTCGCCGTTGATGATGTCTTTAAGAATCTGACTTGGTTTAAAAGTTAACACTCTACGGGCAGAAATTGTAATTTGGTCCCCAGTCTGAGGGTTTCTTCCAGTTCTTGCTTTTTTTTCTTTAACTGTGAAATTCCCAAAACCAGAGATTTTGACTTTTTCGCCTTCATTAAGACTATTTTTTAATGTCGAAAAAACGAGTTCTACTAAATCAGAAGCTTCTTTTTTTGAAAACCCTATTTTATTATACACTCTCTCAACGATATCAGCTTTTGTCAGTGTTACGCCTTCTTCACTCATTGAAACTCCGTCGCTATAGTTTTAAAAATCTTATCTTGAATTTGATCTAAAATTTTATCTTCAATCGGCTTAGATGAATCTTGTAAATACAAGGTGACAGTAATCGCCACTTTGTCAGCACCTAGCTTTTCACTTTTAAAGACGTCCTTCAAATCTAAATTTTGAAACAAAGGCCCTGAAACTTTATTCACAACCCTGTGGATATCTTTAAATTGCACTTTCTGGTTTAGTTCAAAAGTTAAATCTCGCTTCACTGTAGGATAATACACTAAACTTTTAACCTTGTTATAAGTGTGTATATCTTGAGTGATCAAATCTGTATTCACTTCAAAGTAAGCCATGGGTTCACGAAACTTTTCATCTTCCAAAATCTTCGGGTGAACAGTTCCAATGATACCTACATATTTACCTTTTACAAATAACGCAGCCCACTGTCCTGGATGTAAAAATCCAGGGGAAACAATTTTTGTTTTTGAAAAATCAAGTTTACCTTCTAACTGATCTTCGAATCTAAAGTTCTTTACATTTGCTTTTTTTAACAAAGCCTCTAAATAAGATTTAAGTTTAAAAACAGGGAAGCTGACATCTTTTTTTGAAGAGGCCCAATAATCTTTAGGTTCCCCCCATAAAAGCCCTGCCGTTCGAAGCTCCTCTTTGTAAACACCTTCTTTTTTAAAAAACACAGAGCCTTGTTCAAAAATCTGACCGTGACTACGTCCATGTTTAAAATTATGAAGTGCGTTTTCAAAAAGCTGAGGAAATAGCAAACTTCTCATCACATCTAATTTATCACTCAGTGGATTTTTAATTTTTACAGCTTCACCGTCTAGACCAATGTTATAAGTTCTTAAGGCCTTAAGGTGATTGTCGTTGATGGTGTCTACTTCATTTGAGGCCAAAAGCTTATCGCTAGCGATTTTCCCGCAGAAGTTATGATTTACTGTTTGTCTAAAACCTGCAGAGGCTAAAAACTCAGTCACAAATCTAGACTTCAAAAAGACTTCATCATGATTTTGTGGATCCGTACTCATCTGTGGCAAAATTTCAGGAATTTTGTCGTAGCCCTCTAATCGACCATACTCTTCAATTAAGTCTTCTTTAGAACTTAAATCATAACGAAAGGCCGGCGGAAAAATGGTGTAACCTTCTTGAGTGTTTTTGGTGAAATCACATTTTAACCTTTCTAACCAAAATTCAAATTGCTTTTCGCTGGCTAAAAAACCTAATCGTTCTGAAATATCTTCGACTCGAATTTTAATTTTGGGACGAACTAAGGGTTGTGGGTAAAAATCAAAAATATCTTTTGACACTTCCCCACCCGCAAGCTCCGCCATCAATTGACAGGCTAGGTTTAAAGCCCGTGGTAACATATCAATATCAGTGCCTCTGGAAAATCTATAAGCCGCATCGGTTTCGATTCCAAATCGTCGGGCCGATTTTCTAACTGAAGAAGGCACAAAGTAAGCACTTTCTAAAAATATATTTTGAGTGTCGTCGTTGATACCTGAATTTTTTGACCCTACAACGCCCGCAAGACCTAACACTTTGCTTTTATCACGAATGGTCAGCTCTTCACCCGTAAGTTTGTAAGTCGTTCCATCAAAGGAAGTGAAGGCTTCTCCGGGCTCGGAGTTTTTAACATTAATTTCTGCACCATCTATAAAGGAATAATCATAGGCATGTAGCGGCTGACCAAGTTCAAGCATCACGTAGTTGGTGATGTCCACAACGTTATTGATGGAATTAAATCCTGCACGTTCTAACTTTAATTTCAGCCATGGTGGACTAGGCCTGACTTTTACATTCTCAATCCAACGCCCCATAAATCTAGGACACCAATCGTGATTTTTAATTTCGATTTTGAAACGATTATTAATTGTCGTTTTACCCGGTTTGATTTCGGGCTCTTTCATTTTTAAAGGTTTATTGATGAGGCACGAAATTTCACGAGCTAATCCCCAATGACTTAGACAGTCTGCACGGTTCGGAGTCACGCTGATTTCAAAAATAGTTTCATCTAAGTTCAGATATTTAGAAACACTTTCACCCACAGGTGCATTTTGATCTAAAATTCGAATGCCCTGACTTTCTTGGGATAAATTCATTTCTTTATCCGAACAAAGCATCCCTGCGCTTTCAACACCACGGATTTTAGATTTCTTAATTTTAAAATCTCCCGGCAAAACACAACCCGGTAAAGCGGCACAGACTTTATCACCTTGACGGTGGTTTGTGGCTCCGCACACTATTTGATAAGGTTCTTCTAGACCCACATCCACAAGACATACCGTTAAGCGATCCGCATCGGGGTGTTTATTTAATTCTAAAATATGCCCAACAACTAAGTTTTCAATGGCGCCAAGTTTTTCGACGTTTTCAACTTCAAGGCCAGCCGCAGTTAATTTATCCGCTAAAACTTCAGGTTGGTTTTTGAATTCTTTGAGATCAATAAATTCTTCTAACCATGACATTAATATTTTCATTTAAAATTGCTCCAAAAATCTAAGGTCATTTTCACTAAATAATCTAATGTCAGAAATCCCGTAACGAATCATCGCCATACGTTCAACACCAAAACCAAAAGCAAAACCTTGCCACTCGTCGGGGTTTACACCAGATAATTTTAAAACATTGGGATTCACTAACCCACATCCACCGATTTCAATCCAACCTGTGTTTTTGCACACGCGACAGCCTTTGCCGACGCAAATAGGACATGTGCAATCCACTTCTGCCGAAGGCTCGGTGAAGGGAAAAAAACTGGGACGAAAACGAATTTGCATTTTCTCACCAAATAGTGATTTTACAAAAAACGCTATGACACCTTTTAAATGCGCCATCGAAACTTTTTTATCTACCCACAAGCCTTCAACCTGATAAAAGTTTGGCGAGTGTGTAATGTCACTGTCGCATCTGAATACTGACCCCGGTGCTAGAATTCTTAAAGGTAAATTTTCTTTTTCTAGTGTGCGCACTTGAATAGGGCTTGTGTGCGTGCGAAGCACATGTTCGTCATCAATATAAAATGTATCCTGCATGTCGCGGGCCGGATGATCTTTCGGAAAATTTAAAGCTTCAAAATTATATTTATCATGTTCGATCATCGGTCCTGTGCGCACGCTAAATCCAATTCGAGTTAGGATGTCGATCATTTCGTTGATCACAAGATCAATGGGATGTCGTCCACCGGAATCAGAAAAAGGGCCCGGCATAGATAAGTCCACAGTTTCGTTTTTAATTTTTTCAGCAAGTTCAGACTTTGCTAAGTTGGATTCGATCTCAGAATATTTAAGTTCTAAATCGCTTTTCTTTTCGTTCACGAGCTGACCGAACTGAGGCCGCTCTTCTTTAGGAAGCTCAACCAAGGATTTCATCAAAGCTGTCAGTTCACCGTTCTTTCCCATGTACTTCACTTTAAAATCGTAAAGTTCAGTGCGTGATTTTGAGCTTAAAAAGCTTTTGACGGCGTTATCATAAATTTCTTGGAGTTTTTGCTGTAACATACGGGAAATATTGAAGGAAAATGGAATTAGAATCAACTTGCAGCATGGCTTAAAGACAAAAAATTTGAATTTTAAAAAAAGTGCTTAATAAATAAAACTTTGCTCTAGGATTAGAAACGAACTGCTGTAAATCCTTAATTTTTAGCAAATTTAAAATTTAATTTACGCCTTATCATTTCTGGTTATACGAGCTATAAGTTTATAAAAAAGATGAACCCAAAATGGGTCTAAAGTTTGCTTTTTTAAAAATAAAACTTTACCACCTTCATATGGGGAATTCTAAAAAACAAATTCTAAAAATTTTTGAGTTTTTAAGGTTTAAGGCTTTTGCAGGCGTAAATGTGCCAACTTTAAAATTATCTTGTTTAAATTTTTTTGATTTGAACCCAACTTCTTTAATTTCAATATTTTTAATAATCACATCGAATTCAACAGCCTTTGCGCATAATAAAAGCATCACTATAGATGAAGTTCAAAATAAAATTAAAGCCAACACTTTCATGATTGTGCCAATCAATATGTATGCCTCTATCATATCAAAAGCGAGTGCCGAAGAGTTTGTGCAGGCCAACTGTCATATGTCCCATCTGCCGCCTGCAGAGGTCTTAAATTGTAAGGCCTTAAAATCTTGCGTTGAAGGGACATGTATTCGCGAATATAGAAGCCACGGTACAGGGTTTCTGTTAGAAAATGGGCATACGCTACAAACGGCGTGGCATGTAGTGTACCCAACACATGCCGCTGCTTTATTATTTATTAGAAATTACGTCCTAACGCTTACTGAAGACCAGAAGAATCGGCTTTATCAACATCTTAAGCCTAAATTTGTAATCTTAAATCACGATCATGAGATTATTTAT
>JANODG010000197.1:0-4609 GCA_031412575.1 Bdellovibrionales bacterium | reverse complement strand
TGTTCTTGCCATGTCCATGAATTCGTCAACACCCATAATCAGAACCACGCCTTCTAAGGGCAGTCCAAAAGCTGTCAGTGTAGCACTTAAAACAACCATTGATGCTCTTGGCACTGCGGCGACACCTTTAGTCGTTAGCATTAACATCAACATCATTGTAATTTGCGTTGAAATGGAAAGCTCGACACCTGCAGCTTGGGAAATGAAAACCGATGCAATAGCTAAATATAAAGTAGAACCGTCTAAGTTAAAACTATAACCTAGTGGCAAAACAAAACTTGAAATATGTTTCGGGACGCCCATTTTTTCTAGGGACTGAAGCGCGCCAGGATAAGCTGATTCACTAGAGGTAGTGGCAAAAGCAAGGATAAGGCTTGGTTTAAGTTCATTTAAAAAAGCTAAGATTTTAACTTTTGCAAACATTAAACCAGGCACTAAAACTAAAAGTACAAACACAACTAGAGCTAAATAAAGTGTGCCTACCATCTTAGCCATAGGAATTAAAACCATCAATCCATGTTCTGCGACTGATCCTGCCATAGCAGCACCCACACCAATAGGCGCAAGCATCATGATGACTTCGGTGAATTTAAACATAACTTGGTTTAAGCCTTCACAAAAGTTTAAAACGGGTTTGCCTTTTTCTCCTGTGAGTAGAACAGCGATTCCGAATATCACAGAAAATAAAACGATTTGTAAAACGTCTCCTTCGTAAACAGCTTTTGTGAAACTTGAGGGAAGTAAATGCTCAACAAATCCACCAAATGAAAGTTTATTTTGAGCAGCTTCAACTAAAGTAGGATCAACATTATGACCCAAGGTTAATCCGTCACCAGGTCTAAACCAATTCACAAAGACTAAACCGATAACAAGGGCAAGTGTGGTGGCCACTTCAAACCAAACAATGGCTTTAAACCCAGTGCGACCAAGGCCGCCCAAGCCACCAGCCGAATTGATGCCCACAACGATACTTGCAAAAATAAGTGGCGCGATAATACATTTCACGCCATTTAAAAATACAGTTCTAAAGGGAGTGATCACGTGGGCGAGGTCGGGGAAATAAACTCCAATAATTAAGCCCAGGGCTAATGAAATAAAAATCCACGTTGTCAGTTTGGTAGCTCTAATTTTTTTCCACATAGTTTTAGGACCTTCTCAAATTTAAGAGCTAAGGGCAAACCTATGAGCCTAAATGAGTTTCAAAAAAATCCCAAATTTTGGGATTTTTTAAGGAATTGCTGACGATATCCACATTCTGATTAATTTTTAAATCTTAAATCCGTTTAAGTTGACAGAGCCAAATCCAAAAAGCATATTCTACAGATCGAAATTCCATTGCGGGAATAGCTCAGTTGATAGAGCGTCGCCTTGCCAAGGCGAAGGTCGCGGGTTTGAGTCCCGTTTCCCGCTCCAATAAAAAACAAAGAAAATAACGAAATACAAAAGCGCAACAGAACACCCGCGACCGAGCCTTGGGCACCAAGGGGAAGGGTAAAATGTCCAGTGGACATTTGACGGTTTGAGTCCGCGCCACCACAAAACCAACAATCCCATAAAAAACAAAACCCCGCGCCACCACAAAACCACCAACCCTATAAAAAACAAAACCCTGCGCCGCCACCAACCCAACGATCCCCGCAAAAAAAAGCCCCAGTTTCCAAAAACCAGGGCAATTCAAAATCGACAAAAATCGAATTAGCTACTAATCCCTAATCATCATACCTAACAATCACAACCGATTTACCTTCCTCGCCGTGCTCTTCGATCACTCTATATTCAGACTTAACATCCGCATCATCAGAATCTTTAACACCTTCGTTTTTCACAACTTTTTTAACTTGATTGTCGTCAGTGTTAAACGTCCGAGCTAAAAAATTTGGGTTCTCAGCCATATTATGGACTTCATAATTATCAACATCTAAGTTCACTTGTTTAAAATAATCCCGAATTGATTTTGATCTTTTGTCAGCAATTTCCCGCTGAGTTGCACTTAAAGATTTATTTTTGCTTGGGATTGGTTCGTCTGACCAAGTAGCTACTGTTAAATCAACATCACGGTCATCTTTGTTGGACTTATTTGCGATTTCATCAAGCTCAACTTTTTGAGCTGCTGTAAGATTAGTAACTCCTTTATCAAAAGATAAAGTTTTATATTCCATATGTTTATGACTGTCGGCAAATGCTGTTGCTGATAATCCCAAAGTGGAAATTAATAATAATAATTTTTTCATCTATTACTCCTTTAGTATAGTTGTGGCCTTGGATTGTGCTTGATATAAGATAAGGATATCAGAAGATAAGATTTTAAAATTTTTGATTTGTCGTTTTAATTGTTTAAATTTATGCACAAATGTTAGATCAAAATTTTATGTCAAATTTATTTTCGATGGTAAGAATGCGATCTCTAAAGCTCCGTGAAGAAGTGCAATTTGAAAATATAAACTTTTTCCCGTCTCATAATGAAAAAGCCAAAGCCCAATGCCGATCACACAAATTAATAAAATTATTTTTAAAGTCGATGGGCCCATGTCTTTTTGCCACTCTTTTAAGGACAGTCGAAAACTTAAAGGCGCTATGGATTTAAGTTCAGTCTCAGGGATTGCTCGAAGCCAAATAAAGTAGTGAATAGACAATCCAAAAGTGTAAAGCACAAGCCAACGATACCACACTAATGGATCTTCGGACCACGAGGCTAAAAACCACGCTGTGTTTTCAACACGCCATTGGTTTAGAAGCAAGGGATCTAACCAAACGTCAACGGCGCCAAAAAGCACAAGAATGTGAATCACAAAAAACCCAAGCGTAGAAATCACAGCCGCCTGTCTTTGCGATCTATTTTGACAATTTAAAATCCAATGAAAAAAAGCCATAAAATTATGGAGCATTAAAATTGCTCCAGCGTAAAGGAGAGGCTCTTGCCAAGCAAAAACACAAAAACCTAGAGCAAGTATCGTACCTAAGACCATTGATTTTCGGCTGATACTTAAATTTAAATAAAAAACTAAAACCAAAACAAAAATTGAAAGCAGTTGTGGCCAAACCCCAAAACTCATCCATGAGAGAAATAATTCATAGTTATAAATAAGAATTGTTAGAATTGAGAAGCCACTAAAAATCAAAAAAAGCACTGATCTGTTTTTAGTTCGAAGCGAGTCCTTTCGATCCACTAAATACCTAAAGCTTGCGATCATGTGCGGGTAACCAAAAATGAGAGGACCCATAACCAACAAAATATCTGGTCGCAGTATCGAGATCGGAAAAATAATAGCGATTAAAGTCATTAAACCTGTCATCGTCCGAAACAGATAATTAGAATAAAGCTTTCGAAGGACTTGATTTTTAAGAGCTAAACGTAAAAAACTTTGGCGGACCTCGTCTAACAATTTGATGAGCGCGTCAATGTTTTGATCTATTCTATAGTTAAGTTTTAAGATCATGTCAGTCAATATCGTCCTCTTGACTTTGTTACTCTGAAATTATTGAATATTTATATGATCAAATCAATTAAGTATTTCTATCTAAATAAATTAGCACTTATTCTTTTAATTTTTTTAGCAGCGATTTTTGTCAAGACATCCGAAGCTGAAATGGCGGCGAGCCGTAGCATGGCCCCTCCATTGATGCCAACTTACGTTCCTATAGAAAAAGTTATTGAGAATTTACAAAATCAAAAATCCCAGGCTGTGGAAAATCCCAAGTCTTTGGATTGGGCTTTTTTTGCGAAAGACGTAATGGGTGTCAAACAAATAAGAATTTACGCTCAGGTGGCAGAACAAATTAACTCAGATCATATTATTGAAGAAATCAGGCAGAAAATTTTGGCACATGACTGGACCCGAATTTCTAATTCGGGGATTTTAAAAAAATTAAATGAATGGAAGCCGAAACTTGAAAGTAAATTTGGAAACGACACTTTTACATGGTCTTGGGTGCAATTTCAAACGGGCGAAACGGTCGCTGCAAAAAAATCAATGCAGGGATTATTCGACGAGGAATACAAAAAATTAATGAAATTAGAAGTCATCATTGTCGGTTTCGGGGGAAGTCCTTTAAGTCAAATTACACAATTTGAAAAGGCACTGATTCAGTTGGGAAATCCGAATGAAAAGGCCTTGGTTCAGAAAAGAATGAAGCAGGTGAAAGTTCATATCTCTAATTTACCTGAATCCCATGTGGTGACAAAAGTACCTACAAATTCATCATTTTTTTAAATAGTTTTGTTATCTAATTCTGACATAAGCATTGATGTAGGCCAAATAAGAAAATAGCGCCCAACCCAGAGATATTAGAATTATCATCAATAGATTTTTAAAATTCAATTGTGTGGTCCAAGATTTAATCAAATAGAAATTTAATAAAATATAGAATGCCGATTGAATAAAAACCGAAAATGTAATTCCATACCAGGAATTAAAAAATAAAAGCATTGAATGAGGAGTATTTAGCTGTGCAAAAAAGTGCACGATCGTTAGTAAAAAAGATAAGACAACTTGTACCACTAATAAAACAAAAAAATTTTTTTGATGGGCTAATGAGTAAAAAAACAAAGCATCGCAAATTAAAATTATAAAAAACGAAGTGCTAACTAAATAATATGAATATAAAAAAA
>JANODG010000196.1:0-2366 GCA_031412575.1 Bdellovibrionales bacterium | reverse complement strand
AAACAGTTGCCGAAGCAAAAATATAGAACGCCGTCATCGTTCCCATCCAAGCAAAATCCTGCCCGAAGTGATAATGACCTGACAAGGCAGCGATATTTGTAACCAACATAGGAACAAATATCCGAAAGCCACAACAGGCAGAAAGCCCAATTCCGAGGGCGAGTGAAGTGATTAGTTCCATTGATTTTATTTAAAATAATGGTCAAGATAATCAATTCTTTCGTCTTCCAAAAAACAAAGAGAGTTTCAAATTAAATTCGCAATTAAATATTTTCTTCGATTTGAGATTTTTTATCCTTTTCTTATTTTTAAAATGTTCAGCGAATTTGAAAAATGCTCTTATTATCAATCCAAGGAAAGAGATATTTAATGGGGTCAACTCCCTAACAATTGGAAAAATTAGGACTACAATTTCCAAGGGTTGAATCAAATTATCTACGATAAAATGACGAATGATGTTTTCTAAAATGTTTACTAATTGATTTTCCATTTTTTTATTTTTTTAAAAAAAGGCAAAGAAATATCTCCCATCGTTTTTGCCGATGTTGCCATTAAAACATAATTAATTGATTGTAACTATCTTAAAATAAAGTAGTTATAGTTAAACTTTTATTACTATACGTTCGTCATTTTCCGCAATGCTTTTTCAATATCTAAATTTGAGAATAATACTTTACCCCCGAAACGTGTAGGTTCAATTATTCCCTCATTTACTTTAATATTCACCGTTGCCAAATTGCATCTAAGTTTTTCGCACGTCTCTTTTCTGGTGAAATAAACTAATTCCTTTTCAGCTTGATTTTTCTGCAAAAAGGGTTTGATGTGATTTACGAAAAGTTCTTCTGCCAACATTGATACTAATTCTTTTGGGTTCGCAAAATTTTGAATGATAATCTGTTGTTCCATGTTTTATAAAATCAAAGGGTTTTGGATTTTTTTATTTTACGTTTTACTCTCTAACGATGTAAAATTCTTTAATTATTAATATACTTGCAAAGAAGTGTCCTATAATGACATATAAAGACGTATAATTATGTACAATTTAAGCTAAAATGAAAAGCCTTGATTACTTCAAAGATGAAATTGATATAAAAAGAAAAACCCTTTCTACTATTTAAAGTGGAAAGGGTTTTGTTTTTGTAAGGAATCATTATCTATTCAAATATGGTACTGCCTTAATTAATTTAAGGTTGTTGAGCCTTCCAACCGAAATAATGTTTTCCGCAGGAACAACGCCACGTTTAATCCAATTATTTACTACCATAGTACTTTTCAAATCAAACTTCTTAATATAGTCATTCAGCGTTACCCATTCGTCCAGCGGATATTTACGCCCGTTTACTTCCAGTACCACGTCTTTCTGTTCAAACTCTGAAATAGTCTTTGATATTTTGGTAATAGTCTGTTTAGCTTCGGCAGTGATTAAATCAGCTTTTTTTCTCATAGCTTCTCTAATCTGCTCTTTTTGTGCCTCATTGGCATTTTCAAAAAAAGCCAAACAAGCATTACTTGCAGTTTCGTATTGTGCTAAATCTTTGGCATTTATGAGGTTATTAATTAATTCTTTCGTGTTCATATTATTTAAGATTCAATAATCTGTTTAAGTATTTCGTGAAGTTTTTGGTTTTTCTCTTCCAGTTCTTGAATAGCATCCAATATGGCAGAGGTTCCCTCATCGTCTCGCATTCCCATCACTTCTAAGTTTCTAAGCGTTAATTTTAAACTTCCTTGACGTATCAAGTTTTCAGCAATCAATTGTTTAATTTCTCTTTCATTCCTTTTATTGAACAGTGGTAATAGGATGTAAATATAATATTGTTTTGTGATATAACATAATCTTAATTATAATTTATATTAAAGTCATTTTACAAAATATTTATAAATAATACATTAATAAAAAACTATTAAAAACAAAAAGAAAACCCTCATAAATGCCTTTTAAAGCGTTTTACAAGGGTTTTATACTATTTTATTTGTATTTCTTACTTTCCAATACAAAACTTACCAAAAATATTCTTTAACAAATCATCGGTAGTAATCGTCCCAGTAATTTCCCCCAAATGATGCAAGGCAAAACGAATATCTTGAGCTAAGAAATCGCCTGTAATACTCTGACTTAAACCCTCCAAAACATTTTCAAGTGCTTCATTGGTTTGTTTTAAATGTTGAAAATGACGGAGATTTGTTACAACGGTGTCTCCTGTTTTTATTTCTTTGGTCTTAAATTTATTTACCAAAATATTTTTTAATTGATTGATATTCACATCATTAGAAGCAGAAATCCAAATAATATCAGGATAAACTTTTTCAAATTCAACCTTTTTATCAGAAGAAACTTTATCCATTTTATTTCCAATTAATAGATA
>JANODG010000195.1:0-24298 GCA_031412575.1 Bdellovibrionales bacterium | reverse complement strand
AGCAAGTCAGCCCAACGCAAATTTAGACGTAAGAGACTATGTGAATTGCCAATCCGCTTATACAGAGTGCTTTAACGTGTCCTTTTGTACGAATGGTTCACCAAATTGCAATGGGAAAGATAAGATCACACAGACTTTCGCCATAAGACATTACTAAATTAAATATGACTAAATTTTAGTTATATAGACAAACAAAAAAAGTATGAGACTATAAAATGATGAACTTGAACGTAAAACAAAACTATCAAAATGGATTTTCAATTGTTGAATCAATAGTCGCTATTGTCCTGCTTTCGGGCGTAGTCGTCATGTTTGGATATTTTAGCAGTGCTAGAATGTCGCAAATAAAAAACTCACACTTCAAAGTGTGTAGCCAGACGTCGCAAGATGTGATGGATAGAATCAAATCTGTGGGGATTATAAAATCTGTTAACAATTTAGATGTCACCGGCAACACAATGACCAGTCCAACAGGTGGGACCCAAGACCGTTTAAATTTTATTACAATTTCAGAAGATTGGCTAAATGCTAATGCTCAGCTTTGGTCGAGCGTCGGTGGAACTTTAATATTAAGAAATCACAAAGCTTTAATAGGTTCAATGTCCTTATTGAATTCATTATACAACAGTGACGCGAACTATTGTAATAACTCAGTGGGTTTAGAATACTCTAGTGCTGCAAGCGCTGATCTCATTGAAAATCGTGACGTTGGACATTTAAGAGATGTTCGAACGAGTATAAGAATTCAGGCTATGGATTTGAATACTGGGGATTTAAGTTGCCCTACGCTGCCACTGATAGTTCGTCCCGCGGGACTGAACTTGAGTGTCACGCAAGCTCAAGAAGTTCTTGGCAACCAAGTGCGGCCCGAGCCCGGCTCAAGAGCAAATCTTGGATTTTATGTCACTGTGACAACGGCTTATGTGGACAATGAAAATACCGCGCATAATTGTAACATCTCTACCGCTTTTAATTACCCCAAAATGCCTGCTGATGATGTGAATGCAGCCAATGTTATTTCAGGGGATATCAACCCCGATCCAATTCCAGCTTGTGCAAATTCAAGAACAGCCGCTGCAGAAATTCGAGTTTCGCCAAATTTAAAAAATGGAAAAGCGACGACACTGATCTGCCGAGACGCATCGATAAATCCTTTGGCAGGCGCAACACCGCCACCAGCAGAATGTATCGGTGGTGGACAGCGTTCGAACTTTCCAAATCCTGATCCAAACTGGGTGAATTGTAACCGAGTGACTTTATGTGGTGAGCCGCCTGACAATCCAGGAGCTGCAGAGGGACATCCTGCTCTAGGCGCTAGTGATGGATACTACTTAAGATACTCGAATTTAAGTTTGGGCTGCAACATGGCCATTGAAGTGAGAGCCGTCGACGCCGCTCATAACATAACATTGAACGCATATGTCCTTGCAGAGGCTCAGCCCCCTGCAAATACTTTGGATTGCCAACCTTGTGCACCTCGGATCAACCGTCCTCCTTCTATTGGTTGGTGTCCAGGCGCAGGTCGAACCATTCTTACCCAGTGTGATCCAGCTCCTCCACCACCACCTCCTTCACCATCTGATGGAGATGGCGATGGCGGAGACGGCGGAGATTCTGGCGGACATCACGACGGAAGTGATGGTGATGATGGGGTTAAATAATTAAGCCCATCACTAAAGGTATTTTATGGAGTTTATACCAAGTTTCATACTAGATTATTGGTCACTAGCATATAAAGAGTTTTTATATATTTCTAATGGCGTCTTATTTAAAAAAGAATACCCATTCAACTTACATTGGTTTTTTTCCAGTGCGATGGTGGCCTTACTTTACTTTGCTTACAAATCTTATAAGTCCAAAACTTATCCTAAACGTATTCGCTCATTTATATTATCGAAGCGTTACCGCAAAGAATTTTTTAAAGATTGTTTATATTTTTCATTAAGGATTTTATACAAACCTGTATATTTTGGTTTTCTGTTTTTAAACATAAGTAATATCACGAATTTCTTTACCACCCACGCTGGATTTTCTTATTTTCGATTTGACCAACCCGTTGTAATGTTAGATCCCGTTTATGGAATTTACGTATATGCTTTGATTCAGTTGCTGTACATTGATTTCACAAACTTCGTTGCCCATTACCTTGAACATAAAGTGCCCTGGATTTGGTATTTTCATATGACTCATCATAGAGCCACCGTTTTAAGTCCAATTACAAAGTCACGAACTCACCCAGTGGCTTACATCATTGGGTTCGTAAATATTGCTATTTTGCAAATCCCAGGTCTTTTAATGCTTTCAACGGCATTTAATATCAGCCGAAGCTCGGAAACAAAATTAACAATTTTGTTCATCACATATTTTATATTTAGTTTCATTCAGCACGTCAGACATTCACACATTCGCATCAACTATGGACCTTATTTAAGTTATATTTTAACAAGTCCGCACATGCATCAAGTACATCACAGTAGAAATCCTATTCACTTTAATAAAAATTTTGGTGTGATCTTTGCTATTTGGGATGTTATTTTTGGTTCACATTATATTCCAGAAAGAAAAGAAAGATATAAGTTTGGCATTAATGATCATGAAGGGCGTATGCCTAAATCTTACTTTTTTGATTTATTTCACCCCTTCGGTTTGTTAAAAAAAGATATATTAAAATTCTTCAATAACTTTAAACCTAAAGAGAAATTAATTTTAAATCCAAGCGTAAACTTAATTCATCAAGGATTTTCTAAACTTGATAAGTCCGAGACTTTGAACACTATTGATAAACCCACAGAAGTCTTGAAAACAAAAAATTTAAGATCTGCGGGTTTTTCTTTGGCCGAACTGATGGTGACAACGGCCATAGCATCGATCATTTTTTTGAGCGGAGCTATGCTCAGTGTAAATATGACGACGATGGGATTAAAACAAACAAAAATTTCGGAGGCAGAGCAAGACTTAGAACGTTTGGTTTACACGTGGAAGATGTTAGCTGCACAAGCCGTAAATGTCCGTTATACGAATCTTACTAGTCTTAATGGAAGGCAAAGTTCAGCTGACGGAGCTGGCTTTGTGAAAACTTTCAATTACACAACAGATGCATCTATGGGTACGCTAAACGGTGATACACTTATGTTCTTTGCAAGAGACACTCAAATAACAACAGCGAATCCTGAAAGCTTACAAAGTCAGTTTCGACCCACCGGTGTCTTTTTTATGAGAAAAAATGATGTGTTTAACGTAAATCGTCGCGGCTCGCGCATAGTTATAGATTTGGGTGCGAGTAATGCGAGTGGAATTGTATCCCCAAACAATACTGATTTGGTTTTTAATAATATCTCGGATGTAATTATTGATCAGCCACAATTTTCAAGAAATAATATTTTAAATTCTATTCGAGTTCAAGTGACAAGCATTTATCCGGCAATGGGTAATCAAATTGGTTTTGATTGCCTTGGTCCAACGGGTGACATTACAGCTGGTAATATATGTGCCGCAGGAACAACAAATGCTTTTAAAACGATAACGAAAATATTCACTTTAAAATTCCCAAATAACAAAAGAGATACTGTTTTATCTGTGGGTGAATTCGAAAACGGTGTCTATATGTTCAGACCCGTATACGGTAACTAGGAAACATGAAACGTAAGAAATTATTTATTTTTTTAATTACAATAATTTTCAAATTGAATTTTGCGCTCTCAAACGAAGTCCTTTATTTACTTCAATCCGCATCTAATCCCGATAAAGTTGAATTAATCACAAAAAGTTCAAATCAAAATATTCTTTACATTCAAAAAAAGTGTACTAAATGCTTGGGCAATGCCTTAAAACTGTTAAGTTCGACGCGATCTAAATTCATCATTGTCCTTGGCATTAAACCGATCGAAAACTTATTTGAACATCTACAAGAAAATAAAGTCCCAAAAGCTTTATGGTCGAATTTTTATTTTGATCCAGGTTTAAATCTAACAAATAATCTTAAAATACTTGAGAACACATCTGTACTCATCTCTCATCGTAAGGGATCCACGAAAATCAACGTGAATGTTAACTTGGAAAATGGCATCCCTTCGGAGTCTCAACTTTCGATCTGGAAGTAATTAATTAAATATTTTTTGAAAATTCCCAAAAAAAAAGCGATATCCAAATTGAATTAGATATCGCCTATTTCTTTATTTTATTTGATTATTAAGTCGGTACTTTTGTATGAACCGCGAAACGATCAAACTCACCGTATTCATGTAGCTTGTTGTATAATGTTTTAATCGTTATACCTAAAGCAGTAGCGGCTTGAGTTTTGTTACCATCGAAGTGATTTAAAGCTTTAATGATATATCTTTTTTCAAGCTCATGAATTGTTATGTTTGGATCATAATCTTCCAAAATAAATTTGCTCTCTGGATTTTTTACGAAATCTGGCAAATCTTTTGGAGTTATGATTTCACCTTCAGATAAAATCTGAAGACGTTCACACACGTTTTGCAATTCTCTGATGTTACCTGGCCAGTCATACTTTAAAAGTATTTCCATAGATTCAGCATTTACTGTCATCCCACGGTTTAAATACCTGTGTGATCCATACTTTAAAAAATAATCGATCAACATAGGAACATCTTCTTTTCTACGTCTTAATGGAGGCGCACTGACAACGATAGTGTTGATACGGTAATAAAGATCTTCTCTAAAATTACCTTTCGCAACTTCTTTATCTAACTCACGGTTGGTCGCACTCACTAAACGGATATCAACTTTAATTGGCTCTTTACCACCAACTCTAAAGATTTCACCTTCTTGTAAAAATCTTAAAAGCTTAGATTGAATCCCAGGAGTCAACTCACCGATTTCATCTAAAAATAAAGTTCCACCGTTAGCTGCTTCAGCTAAACCGATCTTACGAGCATAAGCGCCTGTGAAAGCACCTTTTTCGTGACCAAAGAGTTCGCTCTCTAAAAGAGTTTCTCTTAAAGCACCACAGTTGATGGCAACAAAGGGTTTGTTTTTTCTTTGGCTTCTTTCGTGGATGGCTTGAGCTATAAGCTCTTTACCAGTACCACTTTCACCTAATACAAGGACAGTCGCATTCGATGGCGCCACACGGTCTACCATCTTCATAAGTTGGTCCATAACCTCTGACTTATAAACGATTTCCTTTTTTTGAACAAAAGGCTCTATTCTAGGAATAAAGCGAGTTTGGTCCCCGACCGAAAGCGGGGTTGGTTTTGAAAAATCCGACATACGTACTGCTCCTTATGACTTATCAGCCATCAAGTTAAGGCCAAGTGTTTTTTACAAAGAATGTCTCATGATGATACTTAGCGTCAGGACTTTAGTACCCCATGCTTGAAAATTATGCAAGAATTTTTTTTAAAAAAAGCATAATATTTACATTAAAGGGGAACTTATCACACTAAAATGAAAAGACAAGAAGTTATTGAGATAATACTTAAGTATCTAAATTTACTATGTTTTTCAGGAAAATACACTGCGAAAACAAGCCTTAATTACATGTCAGACCTGAATCAGTACTTTGCCCCCCTGTTGGGTGGCAGATTTGAGCCCAATAGCGCAAAAAATGGTCTAGTTTTCACGAAAATCTTACATTTGGACAACCAAGGCCTTGTGAATACTACAGACTTTTTAAGCTCTCCTAAGGGCCCTCTAGAGGCTTTAATCATGATGTCCTTTGAAGCGTCAAAGCCCAACCTGTCCTCGCTTTCCATCGTTTCCAGACGTCGAAAGCTTTCAAGCCTTAAAAACTTTAGCGCTTGGTGCGTGGAACAAAAGTTACTTAGCCAAGAGCCTTCGCTACCCTCTTCATTTAGTAAAATTCCTTCAAGGTTGCCTGAGTATTTAAATTTAGATGAAATTCTAACTTACTTTAAGTCAGTCCATGAGGATTACCTTAAGGACCCTGCTAAATATAAAAATGAATTGTTAAATTTTTTAGTCTTATACGGATGTGGTTTACGAACTGAAGAAGCCTGCCAAATTAAAATTCAGGATGTTGATTTCAAAAATGCAAGAATTTCTGTTTTAGGAAAAGGGCAAAAGTATCGCTTTGCGATCATGCCCGAGTTTATGATCCCATTTTTTAAGAATTGCCTTAAAGAGTATAATCCCAAAGAAACAAAATACATTTATGGATCAAAATCCTTAAATCCAAGAACGGCTTACAACTGGATTAAACGTAGAGCATTAAAAGCAAGCCTTCATAAACCAATACATCCACATATGTTTCGTCATTCGTATGCCACACACTTACTTCGAGAAAAAACTGATCTTAGACACTTGCAAGAGTTATTAGGTCACACTTCATTAATGGCCACCCAACGTTATACGCACTTAGATAAAGCACAGTTGCTTCAAAGTTTAGAGGATTTTCATCCTTTATCCAAAGATTAATTGAGCTTCAATAGAATTAAAGTTTGAGTATATTTTTAAACAATTTGATTTTAAACTCAAATTTTTTACGTCGAAGAAAATTGACGGGATTGCCATAACAAATTCATACTAGATGTATGAAAAAAATTTTAATGATATCGCCGATCCTATTTTTAACTTGGGCTTATGCTAAAGTTTCTCCTAATTATTTATTTTTTGTGGAACTTAAAAACAATGAGTGTGTCTGGAATTTAGCACTTCCACCGGATCTTCTGCCAAAAGAAATCAACAGAACAAAAGGTGTAAACGTTGATGGCGAAACAACGTGTAGTAAACATATTGTGTTTTCTAAATTAAAGCCTGAGATGTTTTATATCGACCAAGATACTGTCTATTTGCTGGAATTTAAAAATGGTAAATCCACTAAACAAACGATTGCAAAACTTCCAGATCAATTCGTAAACACTAAAAGCGACACAAGTTTTAACATCAGTGATAATAACAACCCAATTTTTGCAAAAATGATCCCCACTGATGATCTCAAAACGAAACCGGGAAGTGGTGACGAAATTTTCATAATTTATAAAGATAAGAAATATTTAGATCCTGGATATGGGACCCGAATGATCGTTGAGCTGTTTGAATTGGTTAATGGCAAATGGAAAAATATCAAAACGGAAATTACAACCACCGAAGCTCCTGACGCCAGAGGCATGGATGTTTTAAAAGAGCTTAAACCAAATAATTATAATTCTTTAAAAACAAAACTCGAAAAAAGCGATGCTCTGTTTAATAATTCATTAATCAAATTCAATGACATCGAACACAAACAAAATCTTAAGCTTGTGAATAAAACATTAAAAGAGGCAGAAGAAGATCCTTTTGACCCCTACAAGTACATTCCTATAGACGCCAAAAAAGGGATTCTTTCAAATATAGTATCTGGAGATTACCCCCATTACACTTTACCGATTTTTCTTTGCGAAAATAAGTGTGCTATCTCCAAGAAGTTTGAAACTCATAAATTCGAATCGTCGGTTGGCATACATTTAAATTCTGACGGATATTTTCTAATTGGTGAAGAAAACGGGAATGCTCGAACTCAAGTATTTTCTGTCAGAGGAACAAAGCCTTTGAAGACTTTTGAAAAATCTATTTTTGCGACGTGGCTTAAACAAGATTATTTATAAACTTTAACTGTTGAACGTTAAAGTTTTTATTTTTAGCAGCATAGTTGAAAAAGTATAAAATTCTTAAGTCAAAATTTCCGTAATTGGTTGGTAAAAGCGACTTGCAAAAGGATGGTTCGAACCAAAACCTTCGTAGAAGCCAAAACCGCGCCCATCAGATGTAGCTGATGCATACTCGCTGGCAGGAACACCCATTAAGTTTAACATCGTTAGTAAGAAAGTGTTGTAAGGCATATTACGCCCGTTTGTGCTTGGCATGTTCACATAGTTTCCGGCTCTTAAACGACCACCCATGGAACCAATTAGTATCTGTTGAGAATCTAATCCGCTGTGCCCACCGTCACCACCAAGAGAATGACTTCCACCTGCGCAAAGCATTCCAGTGATCATGTTATCAATGTAAGTTCGGCCTGTGTTTCCCTCTTGAACATCAAGTGGAGCTAAAAATCTGTCAGCAATTAAGTTTGCGAAGTAACCCCACCAGTTTCTAAATGCACGCAGCTGAATATCGTTACCGAATTCACCGTGAATAGCGCCGTGCATTCCAACTCCACCTAAATTCAAAGACGGAATCCACTGCGGATCATGTGCATCCATTAACATCACGCCCATCTTACTGACGTTACATCTAAAGGCTAAGGATAATAAATCAAAATACATGTTGTGATATAGCACTGGATTATTCTGAACATCGTTTGCTAAGGTTGGTCTTACACAAGACGCTGAAGGTGCAGGTGGTGGTTGCATGTTTGCGAATGAACTCTGTTGATCGGAAATGTAAGTCATATGTTGATCTAGTCGTGCGCGATCTTCAGAGGAGATTCTTCGATTCCCACGAAAGGAAACAAACGAAGCATGAACGCGATTTAAAATATTTGATTTGAATTGATTTGTTAAATCTTGAACAGGGACTGTACCACCCGTTAAGGATCCAAACACTTCGTTGTAAAAATTCGAAATTTGGTAACCTGCATAATTTGGCAAACCCTGAATTGAACTTCCAACTTTTTGATAAAAAGCTTCACCACCCGCTGTATTCACTCGCATGACTTTACGAACAGAACTTGGTGTTGTTGTAGGATAAACTGTTCTTGAAGCTTCCACTACAGTGTCAAATGTAGGATGGTTCCCTTCAGAGTTTCGACCAGCACCACTCGCTAGTGTGAAGTTACCATGACCCGGTCCATAGGCGACGGCAGTGTCAAAACCTCTGAGCATAGTGATTTGATTTCTGTTGATTAGAGATTGATAGCGCGTGTTTGAAAATACCGGAGAAATTGTAGTAGCAGTTCCCAAAGAGCTCAATAAAGATTGTCTAATCCCGATAGATCCAACGGGTGTTGTTGCAGCACTACGAGCAGGCCAAAGATTCGTTAAGTTATTATGATCAAACCAAAACAACATCATTCGACGTTGATCAGCTGCACTTTGCGCCATGACTTCTTTAGGTAGAAGACTTGGAAGAAGAGGTAAAAGTAGCATCGACTTTCCAGTACCAACTAAAAATTGTCTTCTTGATTTTTTACAATAACCAATACTCATTTTATGCTCCTAAATTTTAATAACGCCACTTCGAAAAAGATTCGGATAAAATTAATGTACGAATTGCATCTGTTACAGAACCTTGGTTGTCATTTTGTCCATAAAGAGTTGTTAGGACTTGGTTCATGTGACAATTATCTGACGACGTCACAGGAACTCTAGATTCGAATCTTTTTAAATGTTGAGCGAAACACATGATGGCTTTGTCACTGCGGCCAAGCTCGGTGCTTAATCCTGAAGATTGAGTGATGTTCACAGCGCGTGTACCTAATTCATTGGTTGTTGCAGCTGTATTTATTGGTAAGTAGGACGAAATGTTTCCCATCCCGTTATAGATAGATTCTTGAGATCGCACGCGTCCTAAAGTGTCAAAGCTTTCAAAAGGATAACCTAAAGGGTTTATGCGAGAGTGACATCCAATGCACGTCGTACCTGAAGCTTCACTGACTCGGGCCGTGGCCTGACGTGTAGACAAAACTTCACCCTCATATGGAGGTAAGGCTGTCGGCGCACTTGGTGGTGGTAAACCTACATCCACACATAAAACGTGTTCTAATAAAGCCAAACCACGTTTGATTGGCGATGTTCTTACTCCAGAACGTTTAGATAAAACAGCGGCGCGGTTAACGAATCCAGAGCGCTCTGTAGGTAAAGTGATGTTTGTCCCTGGTGTGACTCCATAGATATTTCCTAAACTTGAATTTGAAAACGTTGTGTTTCTAGAAGTCATTAGATCGTTGAAAGTGGCATTGCGACTTAAAACTTGGTTGGTAAAAAAGGTGTCAAGCTCGGATGTCATGGCTTGAGTCAAACCACTTGTGCTGACCCCATTTAAAAATGAGCTTGGGTATGTGAACGTGTCGTAAACATCATAACCATAACTTTCTCTAAATAATCTTTGGATTGTCTGTTGGCTATTTGTTGTTGCTAGTAAGCGATCAACTTGTTGTCTTAAAATTGTAGGATCAGAAATTTGACCTGAGTCCGCTAAGGCTCTTAATGTTTGATCCGGAGGAAATCCAGTCAAGAAGTACGAAACTTTCGAAGCCAGTTCATGAGCCGTTAAATTTAATGTCGTCGATCCCGACTGAATTGGTGCACCACGATCGTAAGCTTTATAATAAAAATCCGGCATTTGAACTATGGCTGTAAACGCAAATTGAATTTGTTGGGCTTTATTAAGACTGGAGTCCCAAAGCTGAGTCGATAGGTTTTGAGATTCTGTTACATTCACCGGTCTACGAAAGGCTCTTGAGCTAAATTCACGAATAAATGAGGTGAAACAAGTTTGGTTGATTGAAGCCATGGATAAGCAACCACTGGTGTTCGGATATGTGTTTAGTCCCGAAGAGGTAGAGGCAAGTCCACCTGCGCGCCAAGAAGCTTCAAAAAGAGAAATAAAACCCTGTTGGGTGATTAATCTGTTTTGCTCTTTTAAAGTATCTCTGTTTTGAACGATGACGTCCGAAGGAACAGCATTAAAGAGACTATTTAATTGCGCATCGCTGGTTAATGATGAAGAAAAATCTTGTAACAAAGAAATGACAGAATTTCGATACTCTCTGTTTGTTAATTTTAATAGTGGCGTCAGGGATACTGAGTTAACTTCACAACTAAAAGTTGCGCGCCCTGTGCTAGGATTAGTGATGACTTCTGGCTGTCTATTTAATGCATTTGTTAGGGCTTGAAGATCTGAAGTTCCAATGGCTCCACGTAAACGGCTCATCACAGGAACGGAATTGATAGCATTATTAATCTGATTGCCACTTCGATTTAATACTGAAGATCCATCTATCAAGCCATGGCATTCTGCGCAGTTTTGGCTGTACACTTGTAAACCGCGAACCACTGAAGTGTCTGGTGCCGTTGGAGGTGGATTAGAAATACCTGGGATTTCGCCTTCGGTTCCATTTGATGCAAAATCCACGGGCTCGAACTGACTACAGTTTTGAAAAGGTATAATGAGGATAAAACTCGAGATAAAAATAATAACTTGCACTAGCTTTATTTTTTTCAAAAGAAGTCCCTATGTTCAATTTCGTTATTAATATAAATGTTTCGGCAAGAAATGAGGTGCACTTCAATCAAGGCCTGCATTAAATGAATAAAAATCTTAAAATGAGACATAAATAATTGCTCGTCTCAAATATCAACAATTTAAATACATTTAATTTAATAAAATTCAATTGTGTTGCAAAAAAGTATGATAAAATTAAGAAAGGTAACGGGACCAAAAAATGCAATACTTTATCCACAACACTTCTGAATTCGAAAGCATATTAAGGTTTATTTTTTTTATTTTTGGTCTTTTGTTGTTCACATCTATGGGACTTGTTTTTAGATACAGAAATAAGTTCGAAGGACACACTCTAAGAACGATAAACAATTTAGTGTTAGGCGCGTTGAACGTTTTTCTATTAAAGTTATTGATCCCGGTCTCACTTTCGGTTTTAGCTTTAAAAGCAGAACAGCAGGGTTATGGGTTATTTAATATTTTAAGACCCACCTTAAATTGGATTGTCACATATAATGTTTTAGTATTTATTTTAGCCTTGTTGATAATGGATTTGATTTTATATCTGCAACACATTCTGACACATAGAGTTCCGTGGTTATGGAAACTACACCGCGTTCATCATACGGACATTGGCTTTGATACAACCACAGCTTTAAGATTCCACCCCTTAGAGATTTTGTTTTCGTTGATTGTAAAGGTTTTTAGTATTTTTGTTTTTGGAATTTCCGTAGAGGCCATTATCACTTTTGAAATTATATTAAATCTTTCGGCTTTATTTAATCATTCGAACTTCACATTTCCAAGTATAGTCGAAAAATGGATTAGAGTGTTTATCGTGACTCCGGGTATGCACCGAATTCATCACTCGAAATATAGCCTTGAAACGAATTCGAATTTTGGTTTTTGTCTTTCGATTTGGGATAAAATATTTAACACATACAGGTCTTCACCTAAAGATAATCCAGAAACCATGGATATTGGGATAGAGACCTATCGAAAACTTAAAGACCAAAATATCTTTAAGCTGTTAATTCAGCCTTTCACGAAATAACTTTGAACGAGTAAAAATTATTTTATCACACAGGTTAAATAATTTGAGTTATTTAACTCACCGAGCTTTGAAGTTATCTTTACTGGTATTATTAAGTTTGGATACTACCACCTTTGAATCTAATATCTGACTTAAACTTTCAATCGTAAATTCATTCCAATCCTTGATGATCAAGTCAGGTTCGAATTCTGTAAAGAGCTGCATTTGATCTTTCGCTACATTCACTAAAAGAGTTTTGCCGCCAAGCTTATACCCAACATCTAAATCCCGCCACTTATCACCAGCGAAGATAGATTTTTTTATATCCACCCTAAAATCTTGCATCGCATTTAAAGTTAAACCCGGATTTGGTTTACGGCGTCGATGATCATGCAAATAAGGAGCTGAATAGAAATGTAAAATCCTGAGCCCATGTAAATTTAATTCGTACTGAATTTTTTCGTGAATTAAATTTAAGTTTTCGATCTGAACTGATTTTCGAGTTAAACCTGACTGGTTGGTTGTCACAATGAATTCGTAACCAGAGTCACGAAATAATTTTAAAGCTGGGATTAATCCGGGCAATAGAAGCACTTGCTTAGGGTCGTTTAGATATCCGAAGTCTTTGATGATAGTGTCATCACGATCGAGGAAGAGGATTTTTCGGGATTTTCGAAGTGGAGGTATGCTCACGTTGGTTTTCCTTTCTTAAAAATTTACGCTGTCTAGTTCACTCGCACCCACACGTCGAACTTCGTTCGACTTAAGTGGGGCTCGCTGGAACTTTTCCCACTGCGTGGGGCGCTGTCTAGTTCACTCGAGCGCTCTTCGGGCGGCTTCGTTCAGTCCGTTTCGCTGGGACTTCCGTTTGCACGACGGCCACATGCGGAGCTGTACAGCGAAGAATGCCGTGGCCCCTGCGCTCTTGCTGGAACTTTTCCCACTGCGTGGGGCTTAAACTTCAAATAACTGCTCAATGAAATTTTCTAGTTCGAAGGAACTTCGTCTTAAGACGGGTTCGATCATGCTTAAGTTTTTAATGCTGTCACATTCGTAAAGCGAAGTTTTAATAAAAATATCTAATTCTGGCGTTTGATCTAAAACCCCTTGAAGACTTAAAAACTTGAGCTCAAACATGGCTTTTAAAACGGACATGTTTTTACATTTCTCTAAGCTTCGTAAAGTGTGCAATAACAAATCAAACACACGAGTTGAATCATCTAAACTCGAAATTTCAACTTTATTTAAGATCTTCAAAAAATATAACGACATTTTTATTCGATCATAATCCGTTTTCAATAAAGGAAAGTCATAAACCATCTGAGCTTCATTTAAAAATAAAAACTCAGAGTCGTTCTTCTTAGGCGCAGATTGAAACTCTAAATAATTCAGAGGATCTAAAAGCCCACCCCCAAAGCGCTTCTTACTCTTCAGCGCCGACTTCGCAAAAAAAGTCATTTTTTCCCCAGTATTCAATAGCGCCTTAACAATCAAATCTGACTCTTGAAAGGGAATTTTCTTTAAAATGATACCTTTAACCTTTTGCACAATTCATCCTACCACGCCCTGTAACAAGCCACCCTTGATAAAACAACGCATTATTCAAAAAGAAATCCTTCTTTAAAATTTATTTCCATTTACAACTCGTGAACAGGCGAGACCTTGGCATTTAGCCTTGCATTTAGAATCAAAGAACAAGTTTTTAAAGTATTTAAGCTTCAAAGGTCGGCTCGTTGGCATGAAGCTTTGCGGACGTGATCCTCGTGCTCCATAAGATGATTTTGCAAAGCGAATGACAAGGCTTCGCCGACCTTAGAAGCTTAAATACTTTAAAAACTTGTTCTTTGATTCTAGCAAGGCTTCATGCCAACGAGCCTGCTCACGAGTTGTAAATGGAAATAAATTTTAAAGAAGAATTTCTTTTTAAATAATACGCTGTTTTATCAAGAGGGCTTGTTATATGCCCTCTTTGTGGCGTTCTTTGTCGTCAAGGCGAGAGACGATACCACCGTCAAGGCTTGGTCGACGCGCGAGGTACTTGATGTCATAACTGAAAGACGAACCGTTTAATGCGGCCGTTTGCCACTCTGGACCCATACGGATGGCGTCGACGGGACATGCCTCTTCACAAAATCCACAGAAGACACAACGTAAAATGTCGATTTCATAATGAATTGGGAATTTTTCAACTTCCGGATCGTTATGTTCGGACGCTACAATTGTAATGCAGTCTGCAGGACAGTTAGTCGCACAAAGCATACAGGCTGTACATCTTAAAGAGCCGTCTTTTTTGACGGTAAGAATGTGGTTCCCTTTAAATCTTGGGCCATATTCATACTTTTCTTCAGGGTAGTTTAAGGTAGGCATTTTCTTTTTGTTGCTTAAGTTTTTAAGCATCTTCTTAAAAGTAAAACCCAACCCTTTTAAAATCCCAGGAAGAAACCACTTTGTACTTAAATTTTCTCTTTTAACGACTATTGTACTCATAGAACTTTTCTCTCTTTAGCCATTTCGTTGAATTTTCTTTGTTTGATTAGTGTGTCCGGTTCAAACTTCATTTCACAAAGTTCTACGAACTCCGTTAAGTCGATCGCACCTTTAACTAATAAAATTCCTTTTTGAACTTTACGTTCCATACTGTTGTAGTTCGTAAACGTGCCGTTTTTTTCAAAAAATGTTTTTGCAGGAATTAAAATTGATCCCTCTGGCATTTGAAAAAGTTGCGTTGTTGTTTGCGATCCAACGAAGATTATTTTCTTTTTCATTGAATTCAAACCTTCAATCACGTGGTCGTAATCTGGATATGCAAAAATATTTTCAGGCGCAAAAACCACGACAGTGCTTGCATCCGTATTTTGTAAGTCAGATAGCTTTTTCAACGAACCAAAAGTGTTTAACAATCCTTTTGTATTTGGGTTTTTATCCCCACGTTTTAACAAACCATCAAAGCTATCAAATGTATCTTGATTATTCTGCCAGTAGTAAGTGTCAATTTTAGAATTACTTCGGCCAGTAAAATCTTTTAAAGCCGCATACTCTTGATTTGTGTTTTGTCCTGTTAAAACAAAAGCCACTTTATCTGTTGAAGAAAACAAGTTTGAAAGTTCAAGTTCCACTTCTTTATAGTTTACGGGCATTGGTGTGCCACTTTGGATTTTCATAAAAGTTTTGATTCTAGATTTATGATTTGCAAATTTATAGAGTGGTCGACCTTCATCGCACATCCAGTAGCCATTCACAGAATGATCTTCCACGGGTTTTACGCGAAATAAACCTTCATTATTGTAATAGGCTTTAACACTGCAACCTGTAGAGCAACCAGGACATGTTGTTTCAACATTTTTTAGATACCAAACGCGCTGTTGAAATCTAAAATCTTTAGACGTTAATGCACCTACGGGACAGATGTCCACGGTGTTCATCGCATAATCATTTTCTAATTTTTTATCACCAAAAGTTCCGATTTCACTATGATCGCCGCGATTGAAAATTCCAAGCTCGTGAGTTTTTGTCACTTCGTCCGTGAATCTCACACAGCGTGAACATAAAATACAACGTTCAGAATCTAAAACAATTTTTTCACCTAAATCTACAACCTTACTTTTTTTAACTTTAGGTTGTGACATGCTAGAGTCGTATTGACCGTGCTTCATGTACTGTTCTTGAAGACCACATTCCCCGGCCTGATCGCAGATAGGACAATCCAGTGGGTGGTTGATCAAATGAAAATCCATACCCCAACGAACAGCGTCTTTTACTTTTTCAGATTGGTTGGACACTTTCATGCCTTCCGTCGCCACCATGTTACATGCAATTTGTAAACGTGGATTTCCCTCAACTTCAATCATACATAAACGACAAACACCTGCGATCGAAAGACCCGGGTGCCAGCAGTAATGGGCAATATCTTGTTCCGTTTTTTTAAAAGCTTCGATGACTGTAGAGCCTTCTTTAACTTCAACTTCATTTCCGTTAATCGTAATTTTAGGCATGAATCATGTCCTCCATCGGCGCTCGCCCTTCAAGGATGTATTTTTCGAATTCGTCTCTGAATTTAGAAACAAAACTAATTGCTGGAAGTGCTGCCGCATCTGACAAGGCACAAATTGTTTTACCTTTCATTTGTTCTGCAACTTTTAAAATTAAATTTAAATCTTCAATACGGCCTTGGCCTTTCACAATGCTTCTGACAACTTTATCAAGCCAGCCTGTGCCTTCACGACAAGGTGTACACTGACCACAACTTTCGTGGTGATAAAAGTGCATTATTGTCCCAAGTAAATCCACCATGCTGTGTGAGTCATCGATGATGATCACAGCACCCGAACCCAACATACTGCCCTTTGCTGCTAAATCTTCGTAATCCATTTTTGTAGATAAACACTCTTGCGCTGTTAAGACCGGAGCTGATGATCCCCCAGGAATAACGGCTTTAAGTCTTCGACCTGGCTTTAATCCACCAGCAAGTTCAATGAGATCCATTAGTGGAGTGCCTAAAGCGACTTCGAAGTTACCCGGTTTTTGAACTGATCCACTGACAGAAAATAATTTAGTTCCCGCCGATTTTTCAGTCCCCATAGATTTATAAAATTTCGCACCTTTATCTAATATTGGAATCACAGCTGCTAAAGTTTCAACGTTATTCACAATCGTTGGCGATTTTAAGTAGCCTTGCACTGCGGGAAATGGTGGTTTTAATTTCGGCTGACCCTTTAAACCTTCAAGGGAAGAAATCATTCCTGTCTCTTCACCACAAATGTAAGCGCCAGCACCGACATAAACATCCATTTCGTGATCAAATCCTGAACCCAAAATATTTTTACCTAAGTAACCAGCGGCGTAAGCTTCTTTTAAAGCCTGGGTGACTACACGAATGCTATGATCGTATTCCCCACGTATATAGATGTAAGATTTTGGAGATCTAATCGCAAACGCCGAGATGATCATACTTTCAATCAATTGATGTGGAGCTCGCTCCATCATCATGCGATCTTTAAAAGTTCCAGGCTCGCCTTCGTCGGCGTTACACAGTAAATACCTAGTGTTATTATTATTAGGTAAAAATCCCCACTTCACACCTGTCGGAAATCCTGCACCACCGCGCCCACGAAGACCTGACTCTTTCACTTCATTGATAATTTCTTGAGGCTGCATTTTTAAAGCTTTCGCTAAAATTTTATAACCATTTTTTTCTTCATAGCCTTTCAAATAGCGATACTCATCTAAATGATAAAATTCCGAAAGTAGTTTGATTTCTTGTGTTGCCATTAATTTGCCTCTATTTCTTTGCCAATTTTAGAATGGTTTCGACCGCTGAATCGTGACTTAAATTTTCATAATAATTGTCGTTAACTTGCATCATAGGGGCATTGTGACAGGCACCTAAACATTCCACTCTATTTACAGTCACATTGCCATCAGCACTGACTTCACCAAGTTGAACACCAAACGTTTTACACAAATGATCGGCAAGCTCGCGTCCACCACCCATAGCGCATGACAAAGTTGTGCAAACCTGAACATGAAGTTTACCTACAGGCACTTTGTTAAACATCGTGTAGAAATTTAACACTTCGCTGATGTGCGCTTCTGGAATTTTAGAAATCGCTGTCAATTCCGAAACGGCTTTAGGTGGTACCCACCCATGACGTCGTTGAATGCAAAACAAACTTGGAATGATCGCCGAGTAATGGTGTTCGTAACGTTTCAGTTCAGAAATGATAAACTCTTTGTCTTGGTCGTCGATCCAAGTTTTAGTGGCAAAATCTTTATCAGCTTCATCATGAACCGCGCTTTTGCCAAAGCGACTTGTTTCGATTGTGTCTGTGCTACTCATCGGTCTAGCTCCCCTGCAATTAAATTCATACTTCCTAAGATCGCAACCACGTCAGCAACCTGACCGCCCGTGATTTGCTCTGGAAATGACTGATAGATTGGAAAACATGGCGGTCTGACTTTGACTCGGTAAGGTTTACCACTGCCATCACTGACGATGTAAAAACCTAATTCGCCGTTAGCACCTTCATGGGCTAAATATGTCTCACCCACAGGTGGACGTAAACCGTTGATCACCAACATAAAGTGATTCATCAAACCTTCAATGTTTCCATAAACGTCTTTCTTTTCTGGAAGGACAATATTTTTGTCACGAATTGTGTAATCACCTTCAGGAATATTTTTGGCCACTTGTCTGATGATTTTTATAGATTGTCTCATCTCTTCAACACGAACTAAATAACGATCGTAAAGGTCACCTGTTGTGCCTACTGGTACAGAAAAATCTAAAGTTTCGTAACCATAGTAAGGCTGAACTTTTCTTAAGTCGTAAGCCATACCGGTCGCGCGAAGTAAAGGACCTGTGTAACCCCAACGAATAGCTTCATCCGTTGTGATCGGCGCAACGCCTGAAGTTCTTGAAATGAAAATTTTGTTACCTGTCACTAAAGTGTCAAGCTCTTGAATTCCGATTTCGATTTTATCGCAAGTTTCTAAAACTTCTTTATGCCAATTTGGTGGTGGCTCTTGAGCCATGCCGCCAATTCTAGTTAAAGACACTGTTAATCTAGCACCGCAAAGTTTTTCAAAGAGCGTGTAAACCATTTCGCGGTAAGTGAATAAATGAAAAAATCCAGTTAAGGCTCCAAGATCCACAGAGGCCGCACCTAAACACACAATGTGATCGATGATTCTTGAAAGTTCACACAAAATAACTCTTAGGGCTTGAGCTTTCGGTGGAATTTCGACACCTAGAAGTTTTTCTACAGTCGCGCAGTAAGCAACGTTGTTAATTGGTGCCGAACAGTAATTTAAGCGATCCGTATAAGGAATAACTTGGTTGTAGGGATGAGTTTCCGCCATCTTATCAAAACAACGGTGCAAGTATCCGAGCTCAACATTGGCTTTAGCAATCTTTTCTCCATCCAAGGCCACCATGATACGTAATGTTCCATGAGTAGCAGGATGAGAAGGTCCAATATTTAATTGCACTAAATTTTCACCACCCAAATCCGCATTTGTATAACTTGGGTCGAAGTGAATCGGCAAAGATGCAGATAAGTGTTGTTGTCGATCCGCATCGTAAGTTTTTTGTAAAGGGTGACCCACAAATTCATCATGAGTCAAAATTCTTCTTAAGTTCGGGTGATTTTTAAATTTTACACCAATTAAGTCATAAGCTTCACGCTCGAACCAATTCGCACCTTTCCAAACAGGAGTGATAGAATCTATGGTGTCGTGTTCTGCGACTTGAGTTTTAACTCTTAGACGCTTGTTCATTGATGATGAATAAAGTTGGTAAACAACATCAAATCTTTTTTCACGTTCTGGGTAGTCAACACCACAAAGATCCATCATGAAATCGAACTTCATCTGGCGCAGTGACTTCATCACAGGTAAAATATCTTTAGAGTCGACATATAAAATTTGATCACCAAACTGAACTTCTTCGCGAACAGATTTGGCAGCACCGTCTTGTATAAGTTTATTTTTTATTGTTTCTAGTTCCAAAATCCCAACCCTTAGAAATTAATATTCATTTACGTTTTTTTAGTATTTATAAAGTTTTTAAAAATTCAGGTCTTTTCCAAACCTTTCTCCATGGTCGTGGATGATTTGTTTCAATCATTCTTTGAATAGTCATCACCCCGTCCATCACAGCTTCTGGTGTTGGAGGACAACCCGGAACATACGCGTCTACAGGAATCACTTTATCTATGCCCTGAAGGACATGGTAAGCTCTGTAAAATCCACCTGAACTGGCACATGCTCCCATGGATAAAACATATTTAGGCTCTAACATCTGTTCGTATATGGTGACTAAAACTGGCACCATTTTTTCTGTGATTGTGCCAGCAACGATCAGCAGATCAGCCTGACGCGGTGAAAATCGAACAACTTCTGCGCCGAATCTAGCTAAGTCATATTTAGGACCCATAACGGACATCAATTCAATCCCGCAACATGCAGTTCCGTAAGGCAAAGGCCACATCGAATTTTTTCGGCCCCAAGCGACTAAAGCATCAAGCTTTGTGGTTAGTGCAAACTGACTGCTTTTGGCTTCTAAATCTAGATCTTGTACGGATTTATTACGGCGCTCATCCATCACTTCATGTCCTTTTAGAGTACTAATTTAAATTCTCATTTTGTTTTTATTAACATTACACAAATACTGGTGTCATCAAAAGCAAAAAGAAAAGATTAGAACCTGTTTCAAATATAAACTTTGATTTCAGTCACAAAAATACCATTTAAAAAGACGAATTGAGCGGCGAAACAAAAGCGTTAAAGTTTTTTAAAAAGCACACTATTTCAGCGCAATTAGTGTTTGTATCCAGCGATAGATGTAAATATACTCTTAAAAATGCCTATGAAAACGAACCTTAAACCTGCCAACAGCTGGCTTAAGCACCCTTTTATCCATTACATTAAGATCTATAAAGGTTCGTTTGGCCTTGGGATAGTGGCCTTAATTTTTACTAATGCCTTTGACATTTTAAGCCCCTACTTGATTGGGAAAATCATTGACGCACTTGCTGGCGCCACGTTTCAAAGTTTATCCTTAGATCTTTCTTTGTTGCTGTGCGTTTCATTTGGAACGGCGATCTTTAGATACCTTTGGCGCATTTACTTTGGATACTTCCACCATTCGGTGGCTGCCGATCTAAGAAAATTATTATTTAAAAAAATGCTAAATCTTGGGCAAGACTTTCACCACAAAGTCCCAACCGGTGAAAAGATGACTTTGATCACCCAAGATATTGATAATTTTAGAATGGGCATTGGACCAGGCTTGTTGATTTTTTTTGATGCAATCATTTATGTGATTGGTCTACTGCCGCTGATGTTATTGATTGATGTAGAATGGACCATTTATTGTTTGGCTTTAATGCCACTCGTTCCTTTTGTAGTTTATAAATTAGAAAGTTTATTGACCGTAAGCTACCGTAATTTACAAGATCAAAATGGCGAGATGACCAGCTTTTCCCAAGAGACAGTTTCTGGAATTAAAGTGATAAAATCCTTAGGCTTAAGTCCTTTGCGGTCATTTCTATTTCACCCTACAAATAAAAAACTTCAAGATTACGGAATTAAAGTCGACAAAATTGAATCTATCTTTGGCCCTACTTTAGAATTTTTTGTGATGATTGGAACCGCTACATTATTATTTGTAGGTGCACCTAAAGTTGTATCAGGTGAAGTCAGTATTGGACACTTTTTTGCTTTTTATCAGTACTTGCAACGTATGATTTGGCCTATGACCGCCTTAGGGTTTTCTTTCATGATGTATAAAGAAGCTGATTCTTCTTTTGATCGAATCAAAGATGTTTTAGAAAAAAACGATTTAATCGATGATGGTTTTGAAGAAACTGCGAAAGGAAAATCTCTTCAAATCAAAAATTTAAATTTCAAATACCCAAGTAGCAATCATCTGGCGTTGAAAGATATAAATTTCAGTTTAAATCCTAATGAGTCTATGGCCATTGTTGGTGCTGTGGGCTCTGGAAAATCAACGCTAGTTCAGATATTAGCCAGAAACTTACCACCGACTGACGGTATAGTTTTGTATAACGGACAAAATATTTTAGATGTTAAAAAAGAATTTTTTAGAAAAATTCTTTCACTTGTTCCGCAAAAAATATTTTTGTTTAAAAAAAGTATCGAAGAAAATATTTTGGATTTTGCAGATGCCGATTTTAAAAAGTCGCACAGTCATCAAAACTTCGCGTTCGAATTATTAAAAGACGTACAGATTGACGCCGAAATCGAAGCCTTGCCTCTTAAAACAAAAACACAATTGGATGAAAATGGCCAAGGCCTTTCTGGTGGTCAAAGGCAGCGCCTGACATTAGCCAGGGGCCTAGCGCTAAATCCTCAATGGCTAATTTTAGATGACACCTTAAGTGCTGTGGACATTGAAACCGAACACAAGATCATCACAAGTCTTAAAGAAAAAAAGCTAAATCATAAAATGAACTTTATCATTTGCTCTCACCGAATTCAAAATTTAGATTGGGTGGATAAAATTCTTGTTCTTGATGACGGAAAAATAATTGATATTGGTGATCATAAAACTTTGTATTTAAGATGCGAAATTTATAGAGGGCTTTATAGCTCGCAGAAAACTAACTCTGAGGAAAGTTCGCCGCTAAAAGAGGGCCAGCTATGAGCTCTAAATTCAGTTCGTCAAAAAGCGATCTTAAAGACTACGTTTTATTTATGCTTAGCTATTCTAAACCTTATAAATTCGCTTTAATTGGTTTAGTTGGATTGATCTTGATTTTTATTGTCTCAGGACGATTAATTCCGCTTATTTTTGGCTGGGCCGTCGATTTTGGAATTAAAGAAAAAAATATAAATTATATTTACTATTGTGGTTTCGCACTTTTAATCAGTAATGCACTTAGAGCTATTCTTTCTTTTTTAATTTCGTTTCAATTTCGATTCATGGGGCAAAAAATTCTTTTCGAGATACGAAGAGATCTTTTAATTCACGTTCAAAAAATGAAGATTTCGTATTTTGATAAAAACTCATCTGGGCGAATTGTGACCAGGATTGCCCATGACAGTAAAAGTCTAGGTGATTTATTTGCAGATGGTTTGTCGGGTGCATTCATTAACATCATCGAAATATTTTCTATATTAGGTGCTTTGTTTTATATTTCTTGGCCGATGGCGCTTACGGTTTTAGTAGTTCTTCCTCCCGTTTTGTGGGCGGCTGGTGTGTTGAGTGAAAAGATTAGGGAACAGTTCATTCACACTAAATCCAAATTGTCCCAAATAAATTCCTTTAGCGCAGAAAATCTAAACGGCATTCAAATCATTCAGCTCTATGGTGGCGAAACTTTAGTATCAAAGAATTTTGATCAAAACGTGGATGAGTATAAAGATCTTCAGTTAAAGTCCGTGACTTATTTTGCCTTGTTGTGGCCCGTCGTGGAATTCTTCCAAGTCTTTTCAATTCTTATCAGTTTAATTGTTGGTCTTTACCTTTTTAATTCAAACACTTTAACCATCGGAGAAATTGGAGCCTTCATTTTAATGCTTCAAGGTTTTTTTCGTCCACTCAGATTTATTCTAGAAAAATACAACCAAATCCAAAATGGCATTACAAGCTCTCAAAGAATCATTCGTCTTTTTGAAGAGGACACGGAAGAAGATGTTTTTTTAGATGAATCAGCAAAACAATCTGTTGATGGAAATTTAGCGTCTGGTGCAGTTGCCAATACAAAATCTAAACCTCAACATGGGAATGTCATAGAAGTTAAAGATCTTAATTTTTCATATAATAAATTAGATAAAGTTTTAAACTCTATTAATTTTAAAATTAAATCAGGAAGTAAAAATGCGATCGTCGGTAGAACCGGAAGTGGAAAAACAACTTTAGTTTCGCTGCTTCAAGGGTTTTACACTTCAGAACCCAATGTCATCTTTATTAATAACTATGCTATCGAAAATTTAAATCTTACGGAACTTCGAAAAAAGCTTTTAGTAGTCAGACAAGAAGAATTTATTTTTAAAGGAACTGTAAGAAGTAATATTGCTATCGGTGACAAAAACACTTTTTATCCAGTTTTAAAATCAGTCTCGAATAATAAATTTCCAGATCTTATCGAAGAGTTTAGTTCTAATGCTAAAAACAATGACGAAAAACTTTCTGAGATTTTAAATTTAGTTGGCTTAAATTTGTCTTTGGATGACCCTATTGATGAAATGGGTGCGAACTTAAGTGCGGGAGAAAAACAGTTGATCGCCCTTGCTAGGGTCATGGTTTATGATCCTGAAATTGTAATATTGGATGAAGCCACTTCGAATATTGATTCGGTTTCTGAACAAAAAGTGTTGAAAGCTTTTGACAAGGTGTTAGAGGGTCGCACTTCTATTGTGATCGCCCATCGGTTAACCACCGTCATGAAGTCCGATCAAATTCTTGTATTAGAAAAAGGTAAGCTTGTGGAGTCTGGATCTCCGAAGGACCTTATGGGTGATGAGAATTCGGTGTTTAATGGATTTTATAGCGAGTTACTTTAAACCGTTCTTCGCAGGCCACTGAATACTAGCGGCTGCCCCACGCAGTGGGAAAAGTTCCAGCGAAGTGCGCAGGGCGTGCGTACGGAAGTCCCAGCGAAGCGGACTGAACGG
>JANODG010000194.1:0-5235 GCA_031412575.1 Bdellovibrionales bacterium | reverse complement strand
TGGGAAAGGGACTTACCCTTCTGGAACGGATCCCATTGAAGACTCAAAATCTAGCTCTGAAACGGGTATAGAGTAATTTTATTTAAGCCTTCAATATTTGATCTAATTCACTTTTTTGCTCCAAAGCCCGTAGATCTCTTCAATTGGGACACCTTTACTTTTTAAAAAGGAGCGAGTGCTCCGAAACGCTTTGGTTTTATGACGATTACCTATGTCCATTTTTTGGCTTTTCATGGAACCGAAAAGAAAGATAGGGCATAAAAATTGTGCTTAGGCGCTTTGATGAGTTGATTTTGATTGAGCTTTACTAGTTTAAAAGTGGTTCAGTGAGCATAATTTAGGATTTAGTGGGGATTGGTGTTTTTTGGCTTTTGTGCGTTTGATATCTGGGGATTTTAGGTTTACAAAAGGGTCTAATGTTCAGAATAGCTGGTATCTCTAAAAATTCTATTTTTAAAAAGGCGGACTTTATGTTTGAAAAAGGAACTTTACTTCACGAGGGTAAAGCGAAAAGGGTGTTTTCTGTTCAAGACCGTGATGATTTAATCTGGTTAGATTTTAAAGATGATTTGACGGCTTTTAATGCTGAAAAGAAAGGGAATTTTGAAGGTAAAGGTCAGACTAATTTAGAAATTACGGAATTGATTTTTAATGAGTTGAAGAAAAATAAAATTGCGACTCACTGGTTGGAAAAGATATCGGCTAAAGACCTTGTTGTTAAAAAACTAAAAATGATTCCTTTAGAAGTTATTATTAGAAATGTTTTAGCGGGCAGTACGGCTAAAAAATTCCAGATCGAAGAAGGCACTCCGCTAAAACAACCTTTGTTTGAGTTATTTTATAAGAATGACGCTTTGGCTGATCCTTTCATCAACAATGAACAAGCTTTGATGTTGAATTGTGTAAAAGATGTTTCTGAAATCGAAATGTTAAAAGTTCAAGCCTTAAAAATTAATCAAGTTTTAGTGAAGTTATTCAAAGATGTCGGTGTTCAATTGATTGATTTTAAAATTGAATTCGGCTGGTCTGAAGATGGAACGCTATGCTTGGGTGACGAGATTTCCCCTGACAGTTGTCGTTTATGGGATATGAAGACCGGCGAAAAATTAGACAAGGATCGCTTCCGCAGAGATCTAGGTAAAGTTAAAGAATCTTACGAAGATATTTTGTCTCGACTTAAAAAGATTACTCTGAATTAGACATTTCAATGCACATTTAGAGATTGTTGTGCGTAGATTAATTAAAATGAAAATTTAAGTTTTAAGATAATGTTAAAAAATTAAAATAAAAGTTTTTGCCTACAAAACTTTATATTAAGGAGTCCGCCAGATGTTAAGATTTTCAGTTCAAGTTTTACCTAAGCCCGAAGTTCTAGACAGTCAGGGACGCGCCGTAGAGACCCTTCTTAAAAAAGAAGGTTTTAAATTAAGTTCTTGTCGTGTTGGAAAATATATTGAACTCGAAATGGAAGGCTCTGACGAATCTGAAGCCTTGGCGAATTTAAAAAAAATGTCTGAGTATGTTTTGTATAACCCATTGATTGAAAAAATCGAGATTAAAAAAATTTAGTTTATTAAATAATGACAAAAAAGGCTGGGTAGGTTTTGAAAAAAGTAGGAATCACACGATTTTTAGGAACAAACTGCGACCGAGACATTTGGGCTGCGGTTGAAGACTTAGGTTTTACTCCAGAATGGCTTTGGTATGAAAACCAATATGACTTAAAAGATTATCAATCTGTTTTCATACCTGGTGGTTTTAGTTACGGGGATTATTTACGTTGTGGAGCGCTTGCCGCCAGAAGCCCTGTGATGAAGTCTGTTAAAGCAGCGGCAGAAAAGGGTCTTCCAGTTTTTGGAATTTGTAACGGATTCCAAATTTTATGTGAAGCAGGAATGTTACCAGGCGCCCTGTTAAGAAATGAATCTGTTCAGTTCATTGATGCATGGGTTGAGCTTGAAAGCATGACCAGTGAAAAGAAATGGGCTTTTCAAGACAATAAAAAAGTTCCGATTGCCCATGGTGAAGGTCGCTATTTTATTTTTGAAGATCAAAAAGAAAAACTTTATGACCAAGATCAAGTTTGGGTTAAGTACGTGAACAACCCTAATGGTTCCCTTGATGATATCGCTGGTGTTCTAAACGAGAAGAAAAACGTGGGTGGATTAATGCCACATCCAGAACGTGCCATGCATTCATGGATGGGTTCGACTGACGGCCGCTTAATGCTTCAAAGCTTTCTAGGAAGTTAACTAGGATGTTGTTGATAGTTTCATAAGAATTTTAAATTTAAAAAATTGATAAAATTAGGAATAAAAATATGTCCAAAATTGAAAATCAAAACCCAGCTTTAAAAGAAAAGCTTTCTAAATATCGCTTAAATGCTTTTGAATATGAAAAAATCAATGGTCTACTTGGGCGACCACCAGAGGGTGTGGAATGGGCTTTATTTTCTGCGCTATGGAGCGAACACTGTAGTTATAAATCCTCAAGACGACATTTAAAAAACTTTTATTCGGAATCTGATCGCTTGGTTTCTGGCTTTGGCGAAAACGCCGGAGTCATTGATTTAGGCCAAGGCGAGCGCGTAGGTTTTAAAATGGAAAGCCACAATCATCCGTCGTACATTGAACCTTATCAAGGGGCCGCTACAGGAGTTGGTGGGATTTTACGAGATATTTTTACGATGGGTGCTCGTCCCATCGCTTTAGCTAATTATTTATGTTTCGGAAAACCAAAAGCCAAAAGAATGCAAACTTTGGTTCAAGGTGTGGTTCACGGGATTTCAGGTTATGGAAATTGCGTAGGTGTTCCAAACATTTCGGGGCAAACTGAATTTCATGACTCTTACGACGAAAATATTCTGGTGAACGCTTTTGCTCTAGGGTACTTCGGAGAAAAAGACACATTAGTGACCTCGCAAGCTAAGGGCCTTGGCAACTGGGTGGTTTACGTCGGAGCTAAGACGGGTCGTGATGGAATTCACGGGGCCAGTATGGCTTCCCAATCTTTCGAAGGGGATGCAAATCAACCTGTCGAAGAAAGTAAACGTCCCACGGTGCAAATTGGTGATCCATTTTTTGAAAAACTTTTGATTGAATCTTGCATTGAAGTCATTAACGCAAATTTAGTTGTGGCCATTCAAGATATGGGGGCCGCCGGTCTTACAAGTTCTTCTTTTGAAATGGCCTCTAAAGGCGGCGTTGGTTTTGACATGTATTTGGATGAAGTTCCACTGCGTGATTCGACAATGACCCCAGAAGATATTTTATTATCCGAAAGCCAAGAACGTATGCTTTTAGTTTGTGAGCCTAAGCAGTTCGATGCCATCCAAAAAGTTTTTAGTCGTTGGAATTTAGAAGCCACTAAAATTGGAGAAGTGATTAAAGACAGAAAAATAAATCTTCACTGGCATGGGGAAATGATCTGTTCGATTGATCCTGACACACTTACAGAAAATGCGCCAAATTATGACCGTGAATATTCAAAAGATCTTAAAATTTTAAGCAGCGCAGGCGCAAGCATTGCCGATTTAACTAAAGCAAACAAAGTGGATCAGAAAACGATCGACGAAGTTTTTTCAAGCCTTCAGTTGGCGCCAAAGAATTGGATTTATGATCAGTATGATCAGCGCGTGGGTGCACGAACGGCCAAAGACTGCAGTGAACCTGTGGGTGTTGTTGTGTTACCTGAATCTAAAAGAACTTTAGGTATAGTTTTAGGTTGTCGTCCTTATGTGATGAGACATAGCGCTTATCTTGGATCTCAAGATGCAATTTATTATCCAGCAATTGAACTTGCATTAAAAGGACTAGAGCCTTTAGCTGTGACAGACTGCTTGAATTTTGGAAACCCAGAAAAGAAAAACGTGATGACAGATTTCGTGGCTACCGTTGAAGGTATGAGCGAAGCGTGCCGATCGCTTAAGACTCCGGTGATTAGCGGAAACGTAAGTTTTTATAATGAAACCCGTGGACAAAACATCACGCCGACACCATCAACAGGTCTTGTTGGGTTAGGTGGACATGCCGACGCTTTACCGAAGTCTTACTTTGATCACGTTGGGGATTTAGTTTATTTGCTTTCATCATTAAATCCAGTTCTTATCAGTGGAAAGTTAGGCGAATCAAAACAAGAAAAACCTTTAGTGAATGATCATTTAAATATCGAATCCACCGCCAACTATGTAAGTTCGATTTTAGAATTAGCGAAGTCAGGCTTAATTAAATCTTCTAGAATTGTTGGTGCCTTTGGACTTCTGCCCGCATTAGTAAAAATGGGAAGTGAGGATTTTGGTGTGACCTTAGAAATTCCAGCTACAGAAGTATTGACCGAAAAACTATATGAATCCGTTGTTGTGATAAAAGAAAAAGATAAATCAAAATTTGAAAAATTGTTAAACGAAAAATCAAAAAGTTTATCGTTTAAACATATTGGAGAGGTTAATTCTAACGGTGAAATTATTTTCTCTGACGATTCGTTAGCTACGCAATCTATAAAAGTTTTAAAATCAAAATCAAAAGCCGCGTGGACTCAGGCTTTTCCGGAGCTTAAATGAATTTCGATGACTCAAGTTTAGGTGACAAACAAGATTGGGATAAGCCAAGTTTGATTAATCAAAGCTTGGACGCATCAAATTTGGACGGGCCAACGTGGAAAGACGAGTGCGCTGTTTTTGGAATATGGAATGATCCTGAAGCCAGTCACATGACTTACCTTGGACTTTTTGCACTTCAACATCGTGGTCAAGAATCTTCAGGGATTGTAACTTTAGATGGTTCAAGACATTTAGAAAAAAAAGGCATTGGATTAGTCGGTGAAGTTTTTAGCGAAGCCGATCTTAAGTCCTTAAGTGGTAGAGCCGCCGTTGGACATAATCGTTACTCCACGACAGGTAACAATCAAATTTCGAATTACCAACCACTGACAGCGAATTTGTTAACAGGACCTTTAGCGCTGGCGCACAATGGAAATATTGTGAACGATAAAGAACTTAAACAAGATCTAAAAAAAAAAGGCTCTATCTTTCAGGGAACATCTGACACGGAAGTGCTTTTGCACTTATTAGCTAAAGATCAACGTACAGATTTGTTCGAGTGTTTAAAGTCAAATTTAAAAAAACTAAAAGGTGCTTACAGTTTTGTAATTTTAAGTCACGACTGTTTGATAGCGGCTCGTGATCCTTTTGGATTTCGACCTTTGATTTTAGGAAAAAGAAAACACGAAGAAGGCGAA
>JANODG010000193.1:0-14982 GCA_031412575.1 Bdellovibrionales bacterium | reverse complement strand
AAAAGATAGAGATGTTCTCTATCTTTTTACTTTTTTCTATCTTTTTTAGATTCTAATTAACTTATTCCTATTCTATTAAATATTTTTCCAAAAATGAGGTGTTTGTGCCTGATAAAAATTAAGTTCGGCTTGGCAAGAGCTTGCAATGCAAGCGAATGCCAAACGTATGTTCGAAAATTTTTATCAGGCACAAACACCTCATTTTTGGAAAAATATTTAATAGAATTAGCGTAAGATAACTAGAATCGCCTTCGGCCTAAAGTCTGTATGGTTTAAATATTCATACCTAAGTGTCATTGATAAGTTGATAATAAATAAATGTCTAATGGCAAAATGATATTCGATAACATTCACGGCAACATCCAGCTTTCAAAAACCGAACTTCGCGTGCTTGAAAGTCCCTATTACCAGAGATTAAGATGGATACGCCAATTAGGTTTAGCCTTCTACGTTTTTCCAGGCGCCACGCACACTAGGCACGCCCATACACTTGGGGTTTTACATGTCATGGACCGAGTCTTGAAAAGCTTGGGGATCGCTTCTTCGGAAGACGAATTTTTCAACCCTGCTAAAAAATCAGAAAAGAAAAACTTTCATCAAACCATGCGGTTAGCGGGGTTGCTTCACGACATTGGTACATTTCCATTTTCACACACTACAGAACTTGCTTACATCAGACATTATAAAAAAAGAAGAAATAACGGTTACAAAGGGATTGCAGAAAATCACGAAACATTAGGTAGCCATATTTTATGCCACACGGATTTCGACGGTGGGCTTACAAGAGTTTTAAAAGAAGAAGGTATAGATCCCGAAGAGCTATCAAATATAATTGCTGGCAAATCTAAAAACATGTTGGCCAATCAGTTAGTTCATTCGGACATCGATGCCGATCGCATGGATTATCTACTACGTGATGCGTATCATACGGGGGTAAGACTTGGAATTTATGATATTGATTTTTTGATTCGTAACATGGTTTTAGTTAGCGAAAAAAACAAAACCATCTTCGCCTTTAAAGAAGATTCCCTACACGTGGTTGAAAGTTTTTTAGTGAATCGTTACTTTTGGTATTCGCAAATTATAAGTGACGGTACAAATTATAAATTTGATCTGATGGCCGCAAAAATTTATGAATATTTTTTAGAAAATGGATTGGCTTATTCTTTTAACGACTTGATTGATAAAGTTTCACAAAATCCTATGGAGTATTTTACGTTTAATGATTCTTATTTCATGGCTAAAATTCATGAATACTTAGCAGGTCGAATCAATCATCCTATGATCCGTGAATTAAGCTTGATGCTGACCTTAAGAATTCCTCCGGCGCAAATTAAAATTGCTCCTGCTGTGCCAACTTTAATTAAAAACATTGATGATAAACCTAGAATTGTCGAAAAAGTTAAAAAGTCTTTTGCTTGGCTTGAAAACGTCATGGCTACAGAGTTTCCCGAAGATTGGATCATCACAGACATTCCTGACAGAGATGTGTCCTTCACAAAATCTAAAAAAGAATTAGTGGCTTCAAAAGCTCCTCTTTTTGACAGTGAAGGAATTAAGATCGTAAAACGAAGTGGAACTTTAGAGTTATTGGTTGACCAGGAAAGTGCCTTAACGTCTGTATTGTCAGAGCTTAAAAACTTTATTCCTCGAATTTATGTCAGTCAAAAAACATATGATAAATTAAAAGAAAAAAAAATCTTGGATAAGTTCACTGAGTTGTTGAAATAGGTCACCAGAATAGTTGATTAAATAGGTGATAAATCCAGGGTCATAAGAAAATAATACCCGCTTGATATCTTGTTGAATGATTTACCGGCGTGAGTGACAAAAGTGAGAGATTGAAATAAGTTACTGAAAATCGACCAATAAAAAAGGGTAAATTTTTGAACTTAAAAATTTTCTTTATATCTTTTTTGTTTTTAGCGTGTTCCGATCGAACAAGCCTAGAAACTAAAAATAAAAAACTCCAAGCTCTAAACAATCCGAAGTCAGTTCAATTTGCTAATGGCCTCAATTTAGAAAAGGGTCATCAAATTTATTTGTACCGATGTGCCAGTTGCCATCAAAAGGTAGGTGAAGGTGTGTCGGGAGTTTATCCGCCCTTAGCCAACTCCGATTGGCTAAAAAAAGATGTTAAAACTCAAGCCATCAGCAGTGTAAAGAACGGTAAAAAAGGTGTAATTACTGTTAATGGTGTGAATTATAATGGGGTTATGCCAGCCTTAGCCTTATCAGACTTAGAAATAGCCCAAGTGTTAACTTTCATTTATCAAGCTTTAAACCAATTGCCAGAAACTGTGACTGAAGCGGAAGTGAAATCTGTTAACAGTAAGACCTTTTCAGGCAAGTAAATAACATCTGACGTCACAAATTTACCTGGCTTTAGGTTGTAAGGTCTATAGTCATAGCAAACCTATATCACTTAAACCTTGGAATTACTTTTTCCTTACTTTTTCAACGCTTTTTAAATATAACAAAAGATGAAATAAATTTTTTAATTTTTAATTCATTCCCAGGAGAGACCATGTCCACAGCTCTGACACAATTTAGCGAAGATGATTTAGCATTCAAACAAGCCATTGCTGAGTTTGCACAATCTGAAGTGAAGCCCTTAGTAAGTAAAATGGATCACGAAGCTAAAATGGATCCAGGTTTAGTCACTAAGTTTTTTGAAATGGGATTGATGGGAATTGAAACTCCAGAAAATTACGGCGGGTTAGGTGCTTCTTTCACAACAGCATGTATTGCTGTTGAAGAGTTAGGGAAAGTTGATGCGTCTGTCAGTGTGCTTGTAGATGTGCAAAATACTCTTGTGACGAACGCTTTTCTTAAATGGGGTAACGAAGCCATGAAAGAAAGATACCTTCCAAAAATGGCCCAAGAGTGGGTTGGGGCATATGCTTTAAGTGAAAGCTCAAGTGGATCCGACGCATTTGCCTTAAAACTTAAAGCGGAACTAAAAGGTGATAAATATATTCTTAATGGTAATAAACTTTGGATCACAAATGCCAATGAATCTAATGTTTTTATTGTTTTTGCGAATGTTGACCCAGCTGCAGGTTACAAAGGGATTACAGCTTTTATTGTTGAACGAGGTTTCAACGGTTTTAAAATCGGTAAAAAAGAAGAAAAATTAGGTATTCGTGCAAGTTCGACCTGCGAATTGTTATTTGAAAATTGTGAAGTTCCAAAAGGAAATATTTTGGGCGATGTAGGCAAGGGTTATAAAGTGGCCATTGAAACTTTAAATGAAGGTCGCATTGGCATTGGAGCGCAAATGATTGGGATTGCCCAAGGCGCTTACGAGGCTGCAAAAAATTACGTTCAAACTCGTGAGCAATTTGGAAAATCCATTTCTAGTTTCCAAGGTGTACAATTTCAATTGGCAGAAATGCGCACACAAGTCGAAGCTGCGAAATTGTTAGTTTATAATGCGGCTCGCTTAAAAGATAATGGACAAGAGTTTGTAAAAGAAGCGGCCATGGCTAAATTATACTCTTCCAGAGTCGCGGAAAAAGTAGCTTCTATGGCCATTGATCTTTTTGGTGGAAATGGTTTTACGTCCGAATACCCAGCTGAAAAGTATTTTAGAGATGCTAAGATTGGCCAGATTTATGAAGGCACTACAAACATGCAGCTACAGACAATTGCTAAAATGGAATTGTCTTAATTTTAAAAAGATTTCGAAAAAAAGGTTAACAAATGGATTTTGCTCAAATTGGTGAAAAGATTTCTTTAATCTATGTGCCATTTTTATTTGCCCTTTGCTTTCATGAATGGGCCCACGCGTGGATGGCTCGAAGACTTGGTGATTTAACCGCTGAACGTATGGGGCGATTGACGTTAAATCCAACGGCCCACATGGACCCTTTGGGGACTGTGGTTTTCCCGATGATCGCTATTATTTCTGGTGGATTTTTCTTTGGGTGGGCTAAGCCTGTGCCTGTGAATGAAAGAAATTTATCCCACCCAAGGAAAGATATGTTTTGGATTGCTTTAGCAGGACCGGGATCGAATATTGTTTTAGCTTTTGTGAGTGCATTATTAGTTGGTTTAAACTCAAGGTTCACTCCGATTCCCAACTATGCTCAGGTCATTTCTTCGATCTTGGAATTATTCTTACTCGTTAATTTATCTTTGGCCTTTTTTAACCTCATTCCTGTGCACCCTTTAGATGGTGGGAAGATTCTGGCTAGATTTTTACCTGAGCACATTAACAACTGGCTTGAAGACAACAGCCAAGCTATTGGTATTGGATTATTCATTTTAATCGTTGCGGACAGCATGAGTGGAGGAGGCTCGTTTTTAATATTTCCTATTATGCAGACAGCGAAGATTCTTTTAGGAATATCGGGCTACATCTTTCACTATTTGATTTAGTGAAAAATAAATTAAAATTTAAAGCTCCGTTTGATAGTTTTGTAACCTAGAAACACACAAGTAATTAACTTGGTAAGTTACAGATTTTGATTCTCGACCAATCCAGTCGAATTCCTTTGTTGAAAGACCAATAGTTAACTCTGAATATATTGTACTTAAGTCCAAAATATAATTAGCCCAAGTTTCTGTTTTTAAACTGTCGGGACTGTAATCTTCATTTGGCTCTAAGTGCGTAAATTTGGACTCTGTGGATTGATTTAGAGAAATACAACCATCGCCATTGGCAATACAGCTCAGTTGAAATTCATTTTGCCCATCAACCCAATTTAAATCTGTTTTTTGAAAAATATTGAAGCCCAAATCAAACATCGCAAAATCAAAACCTAGTGACCCTTCTAAATAATTTGGCAAATGCTTTTTAAATAACTTACTTGCCTCGGCGTTGTTTTCAGTTGATGGGCTCGCATAACACGAGGTTTTGTATTCTGGAACACGACTAAATGACGATCTTAAGTTATCAAAACTGATCGTAGCTTCAGAAAGTTTAGCAATTTCACTTTCGATATATTGATGGTTTGAAATTGTGGGTTGATCTTCTAGATCTGAGGTTTGGGCAAAGGCAATATCTATACTAAAAATAAAGATCGCGACTAATAAAGCGTAAGACTTGTTTTTAAAAATTTCCATAGGCCTGTGATATCTTAAAAATCAGGCATAATCTATGATTACAGGTTTAATGTGGATGAGTTATGTAAAATTTTTCACTCGAAGTGTGTTTTATTCCTCTTCGTGAATATCAAACGTGTTGCAGTAGTTGTTGAGGTAAGTGTTGATCAGGTTATCATAGCTAGCATTTTCTAACCTTAAGACATCGCTTGGGCTAACATCAAATGTTGCTTTGCCTGTGCTCTCGTTAAGGGTCGATTCGTATTCGCCTTTTTTGCTAAGTAAATTGATGTCACAAGTGCTGTTAGACAAATCTAATGTGTCACGCTCAGAGTATGTAAAACCAGCAAGCACAAGAGCATTTTTTCTGTAAGCAATCGTGATAGTTGAGGACCATCGGCTTCGCCCAATCGCTTCGTTGTAAGAATACACTTGAAGTGAACCTGAATCGTTAGCTTGCAACTGACTGCCAACGCCGTACATTCCGCCATTGTTATTTAATGAGATGTCACCGAATTTGAAGTAATCTGTATCACCGAAAAGTTTGACCCATAAAGTCAGATATTCGGCATCGTCAAAATCAGCAGTAGTTAGAAAAGCTAAATCAAGTTTACCGTCCTGATCAATATCAAGACTGATGGCAGACTCCATCAATTCGATTTTTGGTAGTTCTTTCGTGTTTCCTGCAAACGAATTTAGGCTCAGTGCGGTGATTGCTATTAAAATAAACAATTTCATCTGTATCCCCCTGGATATGTTATTCTCAAAGTTAAAACTCCGTACACCTAGATATTCTACGAGTTAAGAATTACAAGGTGCTAAGCGCCTTTAACATGTTAATTTTTTGTTAGCTCCTAGAATTAAAAAATCAACTTCATGTCATATCAAAGAATTGATCCTTATTTTTTTGCAGACTATAAATTTAAGTTGAGCTTCAAGAAAAACAAACTATTTTTACTGGACCTTTGATTTGTATCTTGTTTCAATAAGGATTGGGCTTAAAGAGCGTAAGCTTTTTGGGACTAACCCGGTGGGCTGAAAGAGCAATAAGTATTTTTAACAGTTTTTAAAAAGTTGGTTTATGTCAGGTGTAACAATTCATCTTAATCAGTTTGAGGGCCCAATGGGTCTACTGCTTTACCTTATCCGTAAAGAAGAGATGGATATTATGAATATCAATATTTTCCAAATTACTGGTCAGTATTTAGCCTACATCAAAAATATGAACACTTTAGATTTAGAAAATGCCGGTGATTTTATTTCCATGGCCGCGACTTTAATTCACATTAAATCTAGAATGCTTTTACCGGATCATAAGTTATCGGATGAAGATGATTTGCCTGAAGATCCAAGAAAAGAACTTGTTCAAAAACTTTTAGATTATCAACGTTATAAAGAAGCGTCCATAAACTTATATTCAAGGACTTTATTAAATCGTGATGTTTGGCTTAAGGGTGCAAAAGAACCTATGCCAGAAGGGGTCGATGATTCGATCTGGGTTGAAGATAATGCCTTATTTGGTTTAATTTCAACCTACAGAAGAACTGTGAAGCGTGCAAAAACGGCTGTACACAGGGTCAGTCAAAGAATGCAGTCGGTGGCCTCTAGAATCTTAGAGATCAAAAAGTATTTGATCCCAGGAACTTGGGTGAGTTTTTTTGAAATTCTAAAAAATGAAAAAGTAAAACCAGAACAAAACAAATCTAGGTTACTGATCACATTTTTATCTCTACTTGAACTTGGAAAGCTAGGGTTAGTCAGAGTTTTTCAAACCGATAATTACGGAGACATTCACGTTGAGGCTTTAACGGATATTGATGGGGATGTGATTTCTCAAGTCGAAGAGTATGAAATACTTGATGCCGAAGAGCGTGTGACTGAATTATTTAAAGAAGAAACAGTAAGTCTAAATTTTGAAGATGACGAACCCGAGGAAAGTGCGCTAGCGGCCAGTCCGCAATTAAGCTTGTCGGAGCGCAAAAAAGACGATGACCAAGCCTTAGTTTCGGCTAGCGTGCATGAAACCGCCGAAGCTTTAGTCGATGAAATAAGAAAAGATTTAGAAAGCTCTTTACCTTCAGAAGAAATTCAAAGTTTAAATTTTTTAGAATTGGCAACAGACACAGAAATTGAAGATGAAGAAAAACTTTTGGGTTTAAACTCAGAGGAAGAAGAAGTAGATAGTCTTGTTTAAGACTTAAGCTTAGGGATTTAAATGAGCAAAAAAAAGAAAAAAAATGTAAAAGAAAGCGTTAACAATAATAAAAAATCGGATTCTTTTTTATTAGACGAAGTGAACCCGAATTTTTCTTTTGAATCGACAGAAGAAGATCCCTTAAACCTTTTATTTAAACAAAGTGATGCTCTAAGCCTAGATTATGTTGAATCTTTGGTTAACGAGTTAAATACAAAAAATAATGAAGATGAAAATGTTCTGGTTGCATCTTCAAAGCCGACCACGGCAGACGATTTGTCGGCTTTAAGTCATGAGCTTACTGGGTTTCTGACCGAAAGTGATATTTTAGATCTAGAATCAAATACGGATGTACTTAATGAAGGTACAGCCGAGAAGGATGTCTTTGATCTGACTAGTTCGGATGATGATGCAGTTGAAGACAATATGCAGGAAATGGGAGAAGAGCTTTTATTAGTTTCTGAATCTGACCCAGAATTGATGCAAATCACAGATGATCACGCAATATCTATTATGGAATCTTTATTATTCATTTCTGATCGGCCTGTGGGCTTAACAACATTTAAAAATGCGTTTGAAAATACCAATATCACGAACAAAAAAATTAAAGAACTTCTTAACGAAGTAAAAATTGATTTTGTGAACTCTCGTCGTGGTGTGTCCCTAGAAGAAATCGACGGCGCTTACCAGTTACGAACAAAACCAGACAACCAAGATTTTATTAAAAAAATCTTAAAGCCTAAAGTGTTTAAATTGACCGGTCCTTCTTTAGAAACTTTATCTGTCGTCGCGTACAAGCAGCCTTGTGTGAAATCTCAAGTGGACGAAATTCGTGGGGTAGAGTCAGGTCACTTGATCCGCGCCTTAATGGATAAGGGTCTTGTGGCTTTTGATGGAAAGAGTGAACTTCCTGGACGACCAATGCAGTATAAAACAACTAAAAAGTTTTTAGAGATATTTGGTTTAAGAAATTTAAGCGAACTTCCATCCCTTTCAGAAATTGAAGAGCTATTACCAGAGGGTATCGGAGAAGACGAAGACAAACAAACTTTGTCTGAACTTACTGGTAAATTGGAAGAAAATTTCGAAGCTTCAAGTTATTCTATTGGCGAAGAAGAACTTGGTAAAATCACGGAGCAGTTATCAGGAATTTCAACTGAGACTGAATTTTTTGAAATCGAAAAACAAAAACAAAAAGAATCCCGCGATCGCGACCGTGCAGAAGGTATTCGTGAGGCCTTAATTTTAGGGGACACGGTAGATCCTAAAGATGAAAAGTGGTTACAACGTTACGATCTTAAAATGAACTCTGATGTGCCTGCAATGGAAGATCTAGATATGGTTGAAGCTAAATCTGATCAAGACGAATCATCTGTTGAGAAATCAAAAGACCAGGAAGACTTAGAATCCATTGCAGTTGATGACCCATTAGACCTAATTTAATGAGTTGGCTTGATGTTCTAATTCTATCCTTCATCGAAGGCTTCACAGAGTTTTTGCCGATCAGTTCGACGGGACACTTAATTGTGGCCTCGGCATTTTTAGGATTACAAGATGATGAGTTTGTTAAATCCTTTAATGTAATAATCCAGTTGGGTGCGATCCTATCTGTACTATGCGTGTACTGGCGTAGATTTCTTCCTAATATTCCTTTCTATAAAAAACTTTTTATCGCCTTTTTACCTGCCGCCATCATTGGGCTATTACTTAAAAATAAAATCGATGTGGTGCTAGATAGTATTTTAATAGTGGGCTTGACGACGTTTTTTGGTGGCTTTGTTTTGATCTGGTCGGATTACTATTTCAAAGCCGACGGCCAAGACTTAAAAGAGATTTCCGATTTGTCTTGGCTGGATTGTCTTAAGATTGGCCTAATTCAATGTTTTGCATTTTTGCCTGGAGTTTCACGAAGTGGTGCTACCATCATTGGGGGATTGTCGCTGCGACTAAATAGAAAAGCGGCGGCCGAGTTTTCGTTCTTTTTGGCTGTTCCAACACTAGCAGGTGCTGCATTCATCAAAAGTCTTAAAGTGATTCCCAATATTGAATCAGAACAAATCACGTATTTAATTGCTGGATTAATCCTATCCTTTGTATTCGCCTTACTTGCGATTAAAACCATGGTCTCAATTGTAAGTCGATTCGGCTTTAAACATTTTGGATATTACCGAGTATGTCTTGGGCTTGTCATTTTAAGCGTTTATTTCAATTCATGAAATTAGCAAAAATTTCGTTTAAATTAAATTTAGATCTTTGCCAAATTCTAAGATCTTTTCTTTAATTTCTTGTCTGGCGACTTCAAAAGCTTTCTGCTTTTCTTCTTCAGAAACCTTAGCAGGATCTTTAATCGGCCAATGAAGACGTTTAGCCTTGGTGATAAACGCAGGACATACTTCTTCCGCGCATAAGGTGATCACATAATCGAGATCGTTGATGAATTGGAGTGACAACTCGTCGTAAGACTTTGACCAGTTGCCGCTGATATCTATACCTACTTCTTTGAGTGACTTAATCGCCCAAGGCTGGACTTGCCCTAAAGGTTCTGAACCTGCACTTTCCACATGAACGTTTTGGCCTAAGATGGATTTTGCGAGGCCCTCGGCCAATTGGCTTCGAGCGGAATTAGCAACACATAGAAAGAGTATTTTCATATTATGCTCCATACTGAACTTTTAAGTTAAAATAATTTTTTTTAATCCAAAGGGACACGGACACAAGTCCGATCAGAACAGGGACTTCGACCAATGGTCCAATCACTGCTGCAAATGCAGCCCCGTGATGAATCCCAAACGTGGCAACAGCCACAGCGATGGCTAATTCAAAATTATTAGATGCCGCAGTAAATGAAAGTGTCGCTGACTTTTCGTAATCGGCGCCAGCTTTTTTACTCATTATAAATGAAAAAATAAACATCAATACAAAATAAATAAGCAAGGGGACGGTGATCCTTAAAACATCCAAGGGTAGTTCAATGATTTGGTCTCCTTTCAGAGAAAACATCACAACAATTGTAAATAACAGAAACACTAAAGTGAGTGGCGAAATTCTTGGTATAAATTCTAACTCGTACCAACTCTGACCTTTTGATTTTATTAAAATTTTTCGAGTCAAATAACCCGCTATGAAGGGAAGTCCCAAATAAATAAATACTGCGACAGCCACATCCCATATGGCGATATTAACTTCAACTGTCGCAATTCCAAACCAGCCTGGCAGAGTTGTTAAAAAGAAAAACGCTAAGAATGGAAATGTGAAAACTTGAAATAAAGAATTTAGCGCCACTAAACCCGCACAGTATTCCCGACTTCCACCAGCAAGATCGTTCCAAACAATCACCATGGCTATGCACCTTGCAATTCCAATCAAAATCAACCCCGTCATGTATTCGGGATAATCCCGTAAAAAAATAACGGCTAAAATAAACATCAACACAGGGCCTAAAAGCCAATTTTGAATCAGTGATAAAATCAAAATTCTAGTGTTCGAAAAAACTTTTGGTAGTTCTTCGTATTTCACTTTGGCGAGTGGAGGATACATCATCAGTATCAAACCCGCAGCAATTGGAATCGATGTTGATCCAACACTAAAGCTTTCGATCAAACGCGAAAACGAAGGAACAAATTTACTTAAAAAAACACCTATAGCCATAGCGGCAAATATCCAAATCGTAAGATACCTGTCTAAGAATGAAAGTTTTTTCATAAGAAATCCTTTTTAAATTAGCTATTAAATCTTGTTAATCGTAAATTTACGATATACGATGATTTATGGCTTTATCAAGAAAAGAAGATTTTTCGGACCGCGACATACAGTTAGCCGAATGGTGTAAAGCGATGGCTCATCCTGCACGTGTGGCGATTTTACGTACATTGGCTTTAAAAAAAGAATGTATATGTGGGGACTTGGTGATTGATCTTCCCTTAGCACAGTCGACTGTTAGTCAGCATTTAAAGGCCTTAAAAAAAGCTGGCCTTATTCAAGGCGAAGTCGATGGTCCGCGCTCTAAATACTGTGTTCATCAAAAAAATTTCGAAAAATTCTTAAAAGCGTTTTCGGATTACGGAATCCGCTTGAGTGAAAAAATAGAAATTAGTTCTTGTTAATCCAGCCGAAAATTTCTAAATGGTTTTGTACTCTTTAAGAGTCTCTGGATTAAATAAAGTTGTAGAATTTTTATAAATTCGAGCTGTGCTGTAAAGCTTCTTAATGGCGGCCCACTTCGGCATACATTTATATTCGTTCGGAAATTTTTCTTTTAAAACGGCGTGAACTTTTTTAGAATGTTTACTGCTGATCGTAGGGAATAGATGATGCTCAACATGATATCCAAAATCTAAACTAATCCATTCAAAAAAGGGATGGTTTGTCACCGACAAACTATTCACTAAAGGATCATTGTCTGATGTCAAAGGACTTAAATTGTGATTCGTAGCTATGTAGCTCATAAGCATGTAGTTTTGGGTTACGATAGGAATCACTAAAACCCAAAGCCAATTGGATGGGCCGGTGACTATCAAAGCTGTGCCCAAAATCAAAAGTTGGCAAGACAGCTCTATGGTCACTCGTTTATGATTTAAGTCCTTAAAAATTCCATTTCTAAAGCGGTGATAAATTTGTGCGACAAACTCATGAAATGACAACCAAAAGAAAAAATAAAAATAGCTTCTTTTATATCCAGATCCAGGAGTAAAAGGAAAGATCGCTTGAACAAATCGACTGTGCTTGTAGATTTTTAGGATTGGAAATGCGTCGGGATCGCGGATATTTTTTTGCGTGTCATTATGATGAAGTTTATTATGTATGAACTTCCAATATGTTGGTGAGATTAAATACGGCATCAATCCCAAAAAACCAAAAATGTTTTGTAATCTTTGATTTCTTGTGATGGCGCCGTGAAGAAGCTCATGGGTTAAAAATCCCAAAATTCCTGTATTAAAACCAATAAAAAGTCCTAGGATAAGTTTAAAGTACCAAGCTGGATTTAAAAAAGTGATTGCTAAAAAAGCGCCGATCGCCCCAAATCCGCAGATTACAAATCCAGCTAATCGGATAGGATTTTGTTTAAAAATATCTTTGCTTAAGTGAGGCATCAATTCTTTACGGTAATAGGCAACGGATCTTAGAACTGGACATGGTTTTGAATTGTTCTTCGATGAGTCGTTCAAAATATCTTTCGGTATGGAATTTTCATTGGGGATGATTTCAATATGTTGCATGGATTTCACATCGCCATTGGATATACGAACATTTTTTAAATCAGAACTCGTTTTTTGCTGACCTGTTTCAAAATCCATTTCGAGACTCCAACCGTGGTGTCAAAAGTTTAATTTTAAAACTTATAATATTGTTAAAATTCCAAAGATTACAATAGGCTACGCGGTATAAAAATTTTTTTTAAGTCATGTTATTTAAGTATTTTCGCCATCGTCGCCGATCGCTTCGACAGGACAGCCTTCCATGGCCTCTTTGCAGGCTTCGACCTCTTCGTCACTTTTAGGCTGTTTAGATAAAAAAGCATGACCATCATTCTCATCCATTGAGAAATTCTCTGGCGCGGCAGTTACACATGCATCACAGGCAATGCATGATCTATCTACATAGAACTGCCCTTTAATATTTTCTGGATATTTATCACTTTTATCAGCCATCGTTCTGTTAAATTGACGCTAAAACCATGACTTGTAAAGTTGAATCTTTGGTCTAAAAATTTTCGAGATTATTTTTCATCAGAGATCAACGGCTTGTGCACTCAGACGCTAATCTACATAATTCAATTTTAATGACCCACTTATTAACTCATAAGTAAATGACTTAAATACCTTCAGTTGGTAATAAAATGATATGAGTTTACGTTTTGAAGAAGAAGTCTCTAGAAGACGCACTTTTGCTATTATTTCCCACCCTGACGCTGGTAAAACCACGATTACCGAAAAGATTTTATTTAACGGCCAAATTATTCGTGAAGCTGGTGAAGTGAAAGGTAAAAAGGGGACTAAAGCGGCCACTTCAGACTGGATGACGATGGAGCAAGAACGTGGAGTTTCAATCACATCCAGTGTGATGAACTTTGACTATAAAGGGCTTCGTGTAAATCTCTTAGATACCCCGGGACACAAAGACTTCGGTGAAGATACATATAGAACATTACATGCTGCCGACTGCACGGCGATGCTGATTGATGCAGCCAAGGGTGTGGAATCTCAAACCAGAAAACTTTATGAAGTTTGTCGTTTACGCCAAATTCCAATTTTCACTTTTGCCAATAAAGTCGATCGTGAAGGGATTGATCCACTGGATTTGATCGATGATGTCGAAAAAACCCTAGGCATGGCTTGTTATCCGGTGACATGGCCTATCGGTATGGGTGGTCTTTTTAAAGGTCTTTATCATCGATTTAATAAAAAGCTTTATCTGTTCACGAAGGGCGTAGACTTACCAGAAATTTTTGATGTGACGGGTTGGCAAGACCCTTTGATTGAGTCCAAAGTGGGTTCGGAACTTTATGCTCAGTTTGCTGAAACCATCGAGTTGTTAGAAGGGGCTTTACCGGATTTTTCTAAAGAGTTGTTTTTATCTGGAAAGATCAGTCCTATGACTTTTGGAAGTGCAAAAAATAACTGGGGTGTGGATTTATTTTTAGATTTATTTTGTGAATACGCGCCAGAACCAGATGTGCGAAAAACAAGTGCCGGTCTTTTAGAACCGAAAGACAAAAGTTTTTCAGGCTTTGTTTTTAAAATTCAAGCGAACATGGATCGGAAACATCGTGACCGCGTAGCTTTCATCAGGATTTGTAGTGGGACTTTTGATCGTGGAATGAAAGTTTATCACTCACGCTTAGAGCGAGAAATTCGTTTGTCTTACGCCACACAATTTTTGGCTCAAGATCGGGAAACAGTTGAGGTTGCCTACAGTGGGGACATTGTTGGGATCACTGACACAGGGAACTTTCAAATCGGAGATACGGTCACTGAAGGTAAAAAGTTTAAGTTTGATAAGATACCAAGATTTGCTCCGGAAATTTTTGGCCGCCTAAATATTAAAGACCCTTTAAAACGTCGTAAGATGCACGAGGCTGTACAGCATTTGGTGGAAGAAGGACTTATTCAGTTTTTTTACAATCCTTCCATAGGGCGCCAGGATGCGATTTTAGGTGTGCTTGGGGATTTGCAATTTGAAGTTTTACTTTACCGTCTAGAAGACGAATATGGGCTAGAAGCTAAATTAGAAAAACTACCTTATGAGCTGGCCAGATGGGTTTTCGATGAAGATAAAAAACCTCACTTCGAAGCTCCGAAAGGGATTAGTGATGTGTACTTAGATAACTTCGAAAACCCAGTCATACTTTTACAGAATGAATGGGATTTAAGATGGCTTGAGCGTGATAACCCGGAATTAACTTTTTCGATGGTGCCAAGCTAATCTTGTTTATTTTAAAAAATATTATTTAAAGCTTTGATTCTGTCGCCTGCGGATAGCGGAATAAAAACTATTCCATTGCTCTATAAGTAGGCCACGGTCTAAGGGTCTTCTTTGAGTGAGCGGATGAAAAAGAGCTGAGCCAAATTCGTTCATCACGTGAAATCTAAGTTGCAAAATGCGCCTTTTGTCATCGACGTAAGTTCCGATGGAATGTGAATCACTGATGATCACGTGACCTTCATTAAATTCACTAAAGATGAGATCTATTAAACTTGCATTCTTAAAGAAGAAATCAATCAAAGCCATGGTGTCCATTT